>JASEER010000015.1 GCA_030019475.1 Thermoanaerobacterales bacterium
ATGAACTCTTCCGGCTCCGCTTTCAGATGGCTACCGGACAGCTTGATAACCCGATGCGGCTGAAGGACGTGCGGCGTCGGATCGCCCGGCTGCGGACCATCATCCGGGAAAGAGAGCTTAACATCAAGCGCGCGTAAGGAGGGAAGAGACGGTGGAACGTGCCAACCGCAAGACGCGTACCGGCGTCGTGGTCAGCAATAAGATGGATAAATCGGTCGTCGTGGCCGTCGAGACCCTGGTGCGCCATCCCCTGTACGGACGGATCATGCGCCGCACCCGGAAGTTCATGGCCCACGATGAGGAGAACCAGTGCCGCGTGGGCGACAAGGTCAGAATCATGGAGACCCGGCCCCTTTCCAGCCGGAAGAGGTGGCGGGTTACCGAAGTCCTGGAGCGGGCGAAGGCTTAGCAAAGGAGGTGTAGGCCGTGATCCAGGTACAAACGATGCTCAACGCCGCTGACAACACCGGTGCCAAGAAATTGATGTGCATCCGTATCCTCGGCTCCAGCTTCCGGCGCTACGCCTCCATCGGGGACATTATCGTGGCCTCGGTTAAGGAAGCCGCTCCCGGCGGCGTGGTCAAGAAGGGGGACGTCGTCAAGTGCGTGGTCGTCCGGACCAAGAAAGAGGTCCGGCGCCCGGACGGCTCTTACATAAAGTTTGACGAGAACGCGGCCGTGGTCATCAAGGACGACAAGAGCCCGCGCGGAACGCGCATCTTTGGCCCGGTCGCCCGGGAACTAAGGGACAGGGACTTCATGAAAATCATCTCCCTGGCCCCGGAGGTGCTTTAGCATGCCGAAGCTGAACGTCCGTAAGGGGGATACCGTACTCGTCATCGCCGGCAAGGACGCGGGCAAGAGGGGCAAGGTGGTCTCCACCTCACCGAAGGACCAGCGGGTGATCGTCGAAGGGGTCAACGTCGTCAAGCGCCACACCCGCCCCACCCGGCGCATCCCGCAGGGAGGCATCGTGGAGAAGGAGGCCCCGATCCACGCCTCGAACGTGATGCTCCTGTGCGCCAAGTGCCACCAGCCCACCAGGACCGGCAGGCGCGTACTGGCCGACGGGAGTAAGGTCCGCGTCTGCAAGAAGTGCGGTGAGGTGCTGACGTGAGAAGTGAGATATGAGATGTGAGATGTCGGATGTGGCGGTAAGTGCCATGACACATCACACATCACACATCTCCGTTTGAAGGGAGGCCAGGTGAAGAAAGTGTCGAGGCTCAAGGAAAAGTACGAGCAGGAAGTCGTTCCGGCCTTAATGGATAAATTCGGGTACAAGAACCGCCTGCAGGTCCCCCGGCTGGAGAAGGTGGTCATCAACATGGGCCTCGGGGAGGCCATCGCCAACCCGAAGGCCATTGACGCCGCCGTAAAGGACCTGGAAACGATCACGGGCCAGCGTCCTGTCGTGACCCGCGCCAAGAAGTCGGTGGCGGCCTTCAAGGTACGCGAGGGAATGAAGATCGGGGCCAAGGTGACCCTGCGCGGCACCCGGATGTACGACTTCGCCGACAAGTTTATGAACATCGCGTTGCCCAGGGTGCGGGACTTCCGCGGGGTTTCCCCGAAGTCCTTCGACGGGCGGGGCAACTATACGATCGGTGTCAAGGAACAGTTAATGTTCCCGGAGATCGAGTACGACAAGATCGACCGGGTTCGCGGCATGGACATCACCTTCGTCACCACCGCCGGGACCGACGAAGAGGCGCGGGAATTGCTGCGCCTGATGGGCATGCCGTTTCAACCCCATTAAAGGAGGGCCGTCAAGAAAGTATGGCCAAGAAGTCGCTTATCGCCAAGGCGCAAAGACCGCCCAAGTTCAAGGTCCGGGCCTACCACCGCTGCAAGCTTTGCGGGAGGCCGCGGGCCTATATGCGCAAGTTCGGGATCTGCCGCATCTGTTTCCGTGAGCTTTCTTACAAGGGGCAGATCCCCGGCATCCGCAAAGCCAGCTGGTAAAGGAGGTAGCGGCATGTTGACGGATCCGATTGCGGATTTCCTGACGCGCATCCGGAATGCCAACACTGTGTATCACGAAACTACTGAAATCCCTGCCTCCAACATGAAGAAGGCCATCGCTGGCATCTTGAAGGAAGAGGGTTTCATCAAGGACTACGAAGTGATCGATAACGGGAAGCAGGGCATCATCCGGATCTACCTGAAGTACGGCGGCAACCGGGAGCGGGTGATCAGCGGCCTGAAGCGGATCTCCAAGCCCGGCCTGCGTGTCTACGCCGGGAAGGACGAGGTGCCCAGGGTGCTGGGCGGCCTCGGGATCGCGATTCTCTCGACCTCGAAGGGCATTGTGACCGACAAGAAGGCGCGAAGCCTGGGTGTCGGCGGCGAGGTCCTGTGTTACGTATGGTAGGACCTGGAGCGAGCGGGGAGGTGAGCTGGTAGATGTCACGTATTGGGAAACTGCCCATTAAGATTCCCCAGGGCGTCTCGGTGGCCATCGACGGTAACACCGTCCGGGTCAAGGGACCGAAGGGGGAGTTGGTCAGGGAACTCCCGCGGGCGATGACGGTCGTGGAAGAGGACGGGGCCTTGATCGTCAAGCGCCCGAGCGACGAGATAAAGGACCGCGCCCTGCACGGCCTGACACGGTCGCTGTTGAACAACATGGTCGTGGGCGTGACCACGGGGTACGCCAAGGCCCTTGAGCTGGTCGGCGTGGGTTACCGCGCCCAGAAGCAGGGCCGCAAGGTGCAGATTACCATCGGCTACTCTCATCCCGTGGAATACGAACCCCCGGCCGACATCGAACTCGAGGTGCTGGCCCCCACCAGGATCGTGGTCAGGGGCGCCGACAAGGAGAAAGTCGGCGCGGTGGCCGCCGAGATCCGGAAGATCCGCGGCCCCGAGCCGTACAAGGGCAAGGGCATCAGGCATGAAAACGAGCACATTCACCGCAAGGCCGGCAAGGCCGGGGCGAAACGGTAGCGCGTAAGAGAGGGGGGCAGATCTTGCTTAAGAAAGTCAGCCGCCAGGAGGTGCGGGACAAAAAACGCATCCGGGTGCGGAAAAAGGTATTCGGCACACCCGAACGCCCCCGGCTCAATGTCTTTCGCAGCTTGAACCATATCTATGCGCAGCTCATAGACGACGAGTCGGGGCGTACGCTCTGCACCGCCTCCACCCTTTCCCCGCAGCTCAAGGGGAAGCTGAAGACGGGCGGGGACGTCGAGGCGGCGCGTGCCGTCGGGGAACTGATCGCCCGGATCGCCGGCGAGAAGGGCATTAAGGACGTAGTTTTCGATCGGGCCGGTTACCTGTACCATGGCCGCGTAAAGGCCCTGGCCGAGGGCGCCCGGGCCGGCGGACTGCAGTTCTAACCGAAGGGGGGAATGACGTGGCTAGGATCGATGCTTCGAAGCTGGGAGAACTCACCGAGAAGGTGGTCTTTATCAACCGCTGCGCCAAGGTGGTCAAGGGCGGCCGGCGCTTCAGCTTTTCGGCCCTGATGGTGGTCGGCGACGGCCAGGGACACGTGGGCGCGGGCCTGGGCAAGGCCACCGAGGTTCCGGAGGCGATCCGGAAAGGAATTGAGGACGCGAAGAAGAACCTCATTAAGGTACCAATGGTAGGTACGACCATCCCTCACGAGGTGGTCGGCACCTTCGGCGCCGGGAAGGTCCTGCTCCGGCCCGCTGCCCCCGGTACCGGCGTGATCGCCGGCGGTCCGGTGCGGGCGATCCTTGAGGCGGCCGGGATCGCGGACATCCTCACCAAGTCCCTGGGGTCGAACAACGCGAATAACATGGTCCGGGCGACCCTGGAGGCGATCAAGAACCTCAAAACCACCGAAGAAGTGGCCCGCCTGCGGGGGAAGGAAATCAAGGAACGGAGGCTGGAGGGCTAGGCGATGGCGAAGGTCAAGATTACGCTGGTCAGAAGCATTATCGGCCGGCCTCCGGGACAGCGGGCGACAGTGCGCGCCCTGGGGCTCAAAAAGCTCCACCAGACGGTGGTCAAGGAGAACACGCCCCAGATCCAGGGGATGATCAGGCAGGTCGGTCACCTGCTCAAGGTTGAGCAGGAAGCGTAAGGGGGTTGGCCAGAGAAGATGAACCTATCCGAATTAAGACCGGCGCCGGGTGCCCGCCGCGCCCCCAAGCGCAAGGGCCAGGGGATCGGTACCGGCAACGGAAAGACGGCCGGACGGGGGCAGAAGGGGCAAAAGGCGCGCTCGGGCGGCGGTGTCCGCCGGGGCTTTGAGGGCGGCCAGATGCCGATTTCCCGCCGCCTGCCGAAGCGCGGGTTCTACAACCCGTTTAAGAAAGAATTCCTGGTTGTCAAGCTCGAGGACCTGAACCGGTTCGAGGACGGCACCGTGGTGACCCCGGAACTCCTCGCCGAGGCCCGGCTGATCAAGGGCCGGGGCGACGGGGTCAAGATCCTGGGCAACGGGGAGCTTACGAGGTCTCTTACCGTGCGCGCCCACGCCTTCTCCAAGGCGGCTATGGAAAAGATCGCCGCTGCCGGCGGGAAGGCCGAGGTGATTTAAAATGGCCGCCGGGGCGCAGTTTCTCTCATCCCTGCAGCAGGCCCTGAAGGTCAGCGAACTCCGGTCGAAGCTCCTTTTCACCGTGGCCATGCTGCTGGTTTTCCGGATCGGGGCGCACATCCCGGTACCGGGAGTCAATCCGGACGCTATCGCCCGGCTGATCGAGAGCGGAGCGCTCTTCGGTTTCTTTGACGTCATCTCGGGCGGCGCCTTTAAGAACTTCTCCGTGTTTGCGATGGGGATCATCCCCTACATCAACGCCTCCATTATCATGCAGCTCTTGACGGTGGTCATCCCCGCCCTTGAGAGACTCTCCAAGGAAGGCGAAGAGGGGCGCAAGAAGATCGTCCAGTACACGCGGTACGGCACGGCGATCCTGGCCTTCCTCCAGGCCATCGGGATGTCGGTGGCGCTGCGCGGTTCGCTGGTGAACCCGGGTATCTGGACCTACCTGTTCGTGGCCATCGTCCTGACGGCGGGGACGGTCTTCCTGATGTGGCTCGGCGAGCAGATCACCGAGCGGGGGATCGGCAACGGCATCTCGCTCTTGATTTTCGCCGGCATCGTCTCCCGGGTACCGGCCGGGTTCGTACGCACCGTCGATTACCTGCAGGCGGGGACGATCAACATCCTGAGCGTCGTCGGCCTGATCATCATCGGCGGCCTGGTCATCGCCGCCGTGGTCGCGGTCCAGGAGGGGCAGCGGCGCATCCCGGTGCAGTACGCAAAGAGGGTGGTCGGCCGGCGGGTCTACGGCGGCCAGACGACCCACCTGCCGCTGCGCGTCAACCAGGCCGGCGTGATCCCGGTCATCTTCGCGTCGTCGCTCCTGATGTTCCCCGAGCAGATCGCGCGTTACTTCCCGGGCAACGTCGTCGCCGACACGTTCCTGCGGTTCTTCCAGTGGGGCACCTTCTTGCACACCCTGTTCTACGCCCTGCTGATCATCGGGTTCACCTACTTCTACACGGCGGTAATTATGAACCCGAACGACGTCGCCGACAATATTAAGAAATACGGCGGGTTTATCCCCGGCCTGCGCCCGGGACGGCCGACGGCCGAGTACATCAGCCGGGTGATGGCGCGCATCACCCTGGCGGGCGCCATCTTCCTGGCCCTGATCGCCATCCTGCCGAACTTCGTGCTGCTGGCGACCAGGATCCCGAACATCTACTTCGGCGGCACGGCGCTCCTGATCGTTGTCGGCGTGGCGTTGGAGACCATGAAACAGGTGGAGGCGCACCTCCTGATGCGCAGCTACCAGGGCTTCATCAAGTAGCGGAGGACGAGATGATCACCCGCAAGTCGACCCGCGAACTGGATTATATGCGCGAGGCCGGCCGCATCGTGGCCGGTACCCTGCGCGAACTGGAAAAGGCCGTCCGTCCCGGGATCACGACCCGGGAACTGGACGTGATCGCCGAAGACTTCATCCGGAAGCAGGGGGCGAAGCCGGCCTTCAAGGGCCTGTACGGGTTTCCGGCCAGCATCTGTGCCTCGGTCAACGAGGAAGTCGTCCACGGAATCCCGGGGTTAAGGGAACTGCAAAACGGGGATATTATTAGTATTGACATCGGGGCGGAAATAAATGGTTATTTTGGCGACGGCGCGGCAACTTTCCCAATTGGAACCGTCAACGGGGAAGTATTAGAATTATTGCGTGTCACCCGGGAGGCCCTCCACGCCGGTATCGAGAAGGCCCGGCCCGGCAATCGCCTGACGGACATCTCCCACGCCGTGCAGAGCGTGGCGGAGGCGTATCGTTTCGGCGTGGTCCGGGATTACGTCGGCCACGGGATCGGGCGGAAGATGCACGAGGAGCCCCAGGTGCCGAACTACGGCCCTCCGGGGCGGGGACCGCGCCTGGAGCCGGGAATGACCCTGGCCATCGAGCCGATGATCAACCTGGGCACGCATGAAGTCGAGACGCTATCCGACCGGTGGACAGTCGTTACCAGGGATCGCAAACCTTCGGCGCATTTTGAACATACCATTGCCATCACGGACGGGCCGGCGGAGATCCTCACCCGCTGCTAGGGAGGTCGATGCCGATTGGAAGGGCGTAAACTCCGCATGGGCCAGGTTGTAAGGTCGTGCGCCGGCCGTGACAACAACTGCTTCTACGTGGTGGTGGGTATCGTGAGCGAGGATCGCGTGGCTTTGGCCGACGGTATCAGGCGGAAAATCGATAACCCGAAAATGAAGAACATAAAGCACGTTAAAATTATCTCGCACGCCGATGAATCCCTGAAACGCAGGCTGGCCGGCGGTGAGAAGATTTCCGACGCCGATGTACGTAAAGTTCTCCGGGGTTTTGTGGAGGAGGAGGGATGCTGATGAAGCAGGACGTGATAGAGGTCGAGGGGAAGGTCATCGAGCCCCTGCCGAACGCCATGTTCCGCGTGGAATTACCCAACGGCCACAAGGTGCTGGCCCACGTCTCGGGAAAAATCCGGATGCACTTTATCCGCATTCTCCCCGGGGACCGGGTGATGGTGGAGCTGTCTCCCTATGACCTGTCCCGGGGTCGAATCGTGTATCGGTATAAGTAGTCACTGGAGGAGGGCGCAGGAAGTGAAGGTTAAGCCTTCGGTAAAGGCGATCTGCGAGAAGTGCAAGATCATCCGTCGCAAGGGACGGGTTATGGTCATCTGTGAAAACCCGAAACACAAGCAAAGGCAAGGATAGGGGGGTAATGAGGCTTGGCACGAATTGCCGGGGTTGACCTGCCCAGAGACAAACGGGTCGAGGTCGCGCTGACGTACATTTATGGCATCGGCCGTTCCACTTCGCAGAGGATTTTGGCGCGGACGGGGATCAACCCGGACACCCGGGTGCGCAACCTCACGGAGGACGAGGTAACGAAGCTCCGCGAGGTCATCGACAAGAACCACCGGGTCGAAGGCGATCTGCGGCGCGAAGTGGCCCTGAATATCAAGCGTCTCATTGAAATCGGGTCCTACCGCGGACTGCGGCACCGCCGGGGATTGCCGGTTCACGGGCAGCGGACGCGCACCAATGCCCGGACGCGGAAGGGTCCGAAGAAGACCGTCGGCGTGCGCCGGAAGAAGTAGGGGAAAGAGAGGGGGTTAGAGCGTGGCGCGCAGAACAAGGGTCAAGAGGAAGGAACGCAAGAACGTTGAACAGGGCGTAGCCCACATCAAGTCTACGTTTAACAATACGGTAGTCACCATTTCGGATACGCACGGCAATGCGATCTCCTGGGCCAGCGCCGGGACGGTAGGGTTCAAGGGCTCCCGGAAGAGCACGCCGTTCGCCGCTCAACTGGCGGCCGAAAAGGCGGCCCGCGAGGCGATGGAGCACGGCATGAAGGAAGTCGCCGTAATGGTCAAAGGTCCGGGCGCCGGGCGGGAGGCGGCCATCCGCTCCTTACAGGCGGCCGGTTTGGAAGTCAACCTGATCAAGGACGTTACACCCATTCCACACAATGGCTGCCGGCCGCCCAAGCGCCGGCGCGTTTAGGAGGTACACAGTTCGATGGCGAGATACACCGAAGCGCGATGCCGTCTGTGTCGCCGCGAAGGTACCAAGCTCTACCTCAAGGGGGACCGCTGTTTCGGCCCTCGTTGCACCATCGACCGCCGCCCCAATCCCCCCGGCGCCCAGGCTCACGGCCGCCGGCGGGCGAAGGTGACCGAGTACGGGTTGCAGCTTCGTGAAAAGCAGAAGGTGCGCCGGATCTACGGCATACTGGAGACGCAGTTCCGGAACTACTTCGCCAAGGCCGAGCGGCAGCCGGGCGTCACGGGCGAGAACCTGCTGCGGCTGCTGGAGCGGCGCCTGGACAACGTGATCTACCGCCTGAACATGGCCGGATCCCGCGTGGAGGCCCGGCAACTGGTCAGGCACGGTCACTTCATGGTCAACGGGCGGAAGGTGGACATCCCGTCCTACCTGGTCCGGGTGGGGGACGTCATCACCGTACGGGAAAGGTCAAAGTCGTCGCCGAGAATACAGGAGCTTCTGGAACGGGCGGCGGAGAACGCGCCGGCGCCCTGGTTGGAGTACGACGCCGAGCGGGCCGAGGCCCGTGTGGCGGCTCTTCCGACCCGGGAGCAGATCGACATCCCGGTTAAGGAATCGCTGGTTGTCGAGCTGTATTCCAGGTAGACGGCGGCCTTCGTATTGAGGGGGTTCGCAATGCTTGAAATTGAAAAGCCGAAAATAGAGTGTGCCGAAATGGACCTGGATGCCGGCTACGGCAAGTTTATCGTGGAGCCCCTGGAGAGGGGTTACGGCACGACCCTGGGCAACTCCCTGCGCAGGGTGCTGTTGGCCTCGCTGCCCGGCGCGGCGGTGGTGGCCGTCAAGATCGACGGCGTGCTCCACGAGTTCTCCACCATCCCCGGGGTACGTGAGGACGTCACCGAGGTCATCCTCAACCTGAAGAACCTCCGGGTGAAGCTGCACTCCGAAGAGGAGCGCATGGTTCGCATCGAGGTCGATAAAGAGGGTGACATCAAGGCCGGGGACATCGTGACCGACCCTGACGTGGAGATCCTGAACCCCGATCTGCACATCGCCACCCTTGGGCCCGACGGGCGGCTGTACATGGAAATGACCGTCGCCCGGGGCCGGGGCTACGTGCCGGGAGACAAGAACCGCCGGGGGCCGCATGTCATCGGGACCATCCCCGTCGACGCCATCTTCACCCCGGTCACCAAGGTGAACTTCGACGTCGAGAAGACCCGCGTTGGGCAGGACACCAGCTTCGACAAGCTGGTCCTGGAGGTCTGGACCGACAAGAGCATCCGCCCCGACGAGGCCGTCAGCCTGGCCGCCCGCATCCTGTGCGAGCACCTGCGCCTGTTCGTCGGCCTGACCGAGTCGGTCGGCGATGTCGAGATCATGGTCGAAAAGGAAGAGGAGAAAAAGAATAAGCTCCTGGAGATGCCGATCGAGGAACTGGACCTTTCGGTCCGCTCGTACAACTGCCTCAAGCGGGCGGGCATCAACACCGTGGAGGAACTCATCCAGCGCAACGAGGAAGAAATGATGAAGGTCCGCAACCTGGGCAAGAAGTCGCTGGAGGAAGTGGTTCGCAAGCTGAACGATCTGGGTCTTGCCTTGCGCAAGGACGAGGACTGAGGAGGGAACTCACGTGGGCTACCGTAAGTTGGGCCGCCCGACCGACCACCGCCGGGCCATGCTGCGCAACCTGGTGACGTCGCTCTTCCAGAACGAGCGCATCACCACCACCGAGCAGCGGGCCAAGGAAGTGCGGGGCTTGGCCGAGAAAATGGTGACCCTGGCCAAACGGGGTGACCTGGCCGCGCGCCGGCAGGTCCTGGAATACGTATTCGACGAGGGTGTGGTGCGCAAACTCTTCAGCACCATCGCCCCGAAGTACGAGGACCGCAGCGGGGGCTACACCCGCATCGTCAAGACCGGCTACCGGCGCGGCGACGCGGCGCAGATGGTGATACTTGAACTGGTCTGAAAGACGGGAATTCGAAATTGGAAATTAGAAATTGGGAGTGGGAGGCGCTGGACGGGTCGCCCACACCCAATTACCAATTCGTTACCGCCAATCACGCTCACGCGCCCCGTTGGGGCGCTTTTCGTCTCCGGGGGTGCACACGTGCGTAACATAAAACTGATCCTGGCCTACGACGGGACAAACTACAGCGGCTTTCAGAAGCAGAGCGGGAGCGGTCTGCCCACGGTCCAGGAGCGGCTGGAGGAAGCCCTGGCGACCCTGGCGCATGCGGCTATCCCCGTCATCGGCGCCGGGCGGACGGACGCCGGGGTGCACGCCCGGGGGCAGGTCGTCAGTTTCCGGACCGGGACCTGGACCATCCCCACCGGCCGCATCGTGCCGGCCCTCAACAGCGTCCTGCCCTTGGACATCGCCGCCCTCGCGGCCCATGAGGTGCCGCCGGAGTTCCACGCGCGCTACAGCGCCCGGGCCAAGACCTACACCTACACGGTCCACAACGGCCCGGTGCGCTCGCCTTTCCACCGTCTCTATACCTACCATCTTCCGCATCCCCTGGATGTGCGCAAAATGGCCGAGGCGGCGCGCCTCCTGGTCGGAGAGCACGACTTCTCCTCCTTCCGGGCCGCGGGCCGGCCCGTACACTCCGCCGTACGCACGGTCTTCGCCTGCGACGTGGCGCGGGACGGCGACCTGGTCCGGCTGACGGTCCGCGGCAGCGGCTTCCTTTACAAGATGGTGCGCGCCATTGCCGGGACCCTGATCGAGGTCGGCTGCGGCCGGCGCCGGCCGGAGGAGGTCGCCGAAATCCTGGCCGCCCGCGACCGCTCCCTCGCCGGGCCCACCGCCCCGCCGCACGGCCTCTGCCTGGAGTCGGTGGAGTACTGAAACCAGATGTCATTTAATGGTAATAATTTCTCTGCCCACGTTGACATTAACCCCGATGTACCGTAACATGAGAGATGTAGATCTGTCGGCGCGGGAGGCGAGGCGAAGCGAGAAGAGGTGTGTGAGCGATGGGCATCAAGGTCATCTGTGAAAACCGCAAGGCCCGGCATGACTACCAGATCCTCGAGACTTACGAGGCCGGGATCGCGCTCGCGGGGACCGAGGTCAAGTCGCTCCGCGCCGGGAAGGGCAACCTGAAAGACAGCTTCGCCCGGGTCGAGAACGCCGAACTGTGGCTCTACAATATGCACATCAGCCCCTACGAGCAGGGCAACCGCTTCAACCGCGACCCGAAGCGCGTGCGCAAGCTCCTGATGCACCGCAGCGAGGTCATGCGGCTCTGGGGCAAGGCCCGGGAGAAAGGGCTGGCCCTCGTCCCCCTGAAGGCCTACTTCAAGGACGGGAAGGTTAAGATCGAACTGGCCCTGGCCCGGGGCAAAAAGCTCTACGACAAGCGCGAGGACATCGCGGCCCGCGAAACGCGCCGGGAACTGGAGCGCGTGGCCCGCGGAAAGGTGTAGGTCTAACCTGGGGTTAACCCCCACAAATTCCGTGCGCGGAGCGCGCTATCACGCGCCCGCAGGGCGCAATCCCGACCGAATTTCAGCCGCGTAAGCGGCGTAATTACACACTACATTGGGGGCGACGTGGTTTCGACGGGGGAACTGGTGGTAAGAGGAGCGAGCCGGGGTTGCCGCCCGCCCGTAAAAACGGTGGCAAAGGCATAACTGCCAAGAACGAAGCTTACGCTCTAGCCGCTTAGTTGTGGCTAGCATCCTGCCGGCCTTCGCCTGCGTGGCCGGGCCAGGGTGTCACACCAGCGGGCTTGCTCAGGGACCAATTCTCGGAGGTCTCCGGGGACACTCATCGAGATAGCTCCAAGGGAGCCTGGCTGCGGGCGCCCGCCGGAGCGAAACCTTAAAACACAGCCTGCGCTCGGAGAGCCTCTTGCGGTCATTCTTCCGGACGGTGGGTTCGACTCCCCCCGCCTCCACCAAATGAAAGGTAGAACCGTGGTCCGGCCGCCACGGTTTTTTGGTTCGCAATATCCAGCTACAGCTTCATATGGCAGAGGTAATTCCAATTAAGGTTGGAACCTTGTTGTCAGGGATTCGTCCCAATCGGCTTCAGCTTATAGACGCATAGCCGGATGGCAATTATACTATTAGGAAAGAGATACTATAGACGACAACAAAACCATTGTTTTTGCCTTCACCGGAGGGATAGCTATGGATTCTTCCTCTGTTGTTCTCGAAAAGCTAAGAGCAAAAATGCCAGAAATGAAGAAGTATGGTGTAAAACGTATTGGCTTGTTCGGGTCTTTTGTTAGGGGAGAGGAAACTGAAAAAAGTGATCTAGATATCATTGTTGAGTTTGAGAAAAAGAAGAAAACCTTTCGTAACTATATGGAGTTAAGATTCCTATTGGAGGATCTCTTCGACCGCCGAGTTGACTTGGTTACTCGTGAAGCACTGAAGCCTGACCTTAGGGCGAGGATTTTACGGAGCGCCAAGTATGCCTAGGGATCATAGGACATACTTACTTGATATAAGCTTACGCATCAACAGAATTGAAGAGTATACAGAAGGCCTATCCTTTAGGGATTTTAGGAAGAATCACCAGGTTCAAGATGCCGTAATTAGAAACCTCGAGGTCATCGGCGAAGCTGCCAAGGGTATTCCGGAGAGTGTTAGAATTCTAGCACCTGCCGTAGCATGGAGGAAGATAGCCGGATTGCGTGATATCCTGATCCACGAGTACTTCGGAGTAGACCTTGACATAGTATGGGATATAGTCCAAAACGAAATTCCTCACCTAAAAACAGAGATAGAGAAACTGTTAGACCGTTGGATTTAGCCCCAAGGTTATAGTTTGGGCCTAGTGAATGCATATTCGATAAGACAGCCTCCGACCATCTCTTTCAGTTGGTCAGGGGCCTATGAAAACGGGGCCACCTCTAAAACCGCCTCCTCCACGTCAGGGGGCGTTTGGTTGGGCCTGATACGCGGGCCTGGCTGGCGATCATAAAGACCTTCATCGCCTTCGTCCTGGTAGCGGTGCAGGTACTTGTAAAACGTCGTATGGGAGATCATGCACCGCCTTGCTATCTCCCGTCGGCTTATGGTCTTACGAGTATCGAGTTGCATGGCTTGCCTGCGGCAGCGCAATGCTGTAGGATGAGTGTGCACAGCTCGCTCCTCCTCAAAATTGGTTTGTTGGTAACTACCATTTTAAGGGGAGCGCTGTGTACACTCAACCATCCGGCTAACCCCGGGTGGTTGATCCTTTATTCCACATCATTACAACTTAATGCACTTTTAATCATTAAGGCGCCTGCCCTTTTAAAAAAGTAGGGCTCTGACTACAGATGACAACAACTATTTGTCTTGCGTAAGGCCTTGTCGTAGGTAGTCTAGGAAGGCTACTCCCCAGGCAAGCACAACTGTTACGAGAGCTATCCAGAGCAGCCACGTTAATGAGTCTCTGTCTCCTATCACGAACAACACTACGGCAGCAAATAGACCTGCAGCCACAACGCATTTACGTCTAAAGGAAGAAAGATACAAGTTACACATCACCAATCTGCAGGTAATTCCAGGCGAACTATCAAGGTAACGGCGCTCGGTCGACCACTCCTCGTGGTACTCCATCATCAGCGCTCCCAGCAGGAGCTCGGCCCCTTCCTGGTTGGGGAAGATCCGGATTACCCGTTCCCGCCATCGCCGGCTCCGGGGGATGCGAGGTGACAAGAATTAACAGGACGAGCTGCATACGGTGCGGCACCTGCTGCCGGAAGGGCGGCCCGGTCCTGCACCACGAGGACAAGGGGATCCTCCTGGAAGGCCACGCGGGGCACCCGGACCTGATAACCATCAGGAAGGGCGAACTTGTGTTCGACCCCGCCGCCGGGGGCATAAGGCCGGCGGAGCGGGAACTGGTGAAGGTGCGCGGGAGAGGGGCGGAGTGGACCTGTCGCTTCTTTGACGATAGAGCCCGGGCGTGCACGATCTACGAACACCGCTTCCTGGAATGCCGCCTCCTGAAGTGCTGGGACCCCTCCGCGCTGTTGTCCGTCATCGGCAGGAACACCATCGCGCGGGCCGACATCATTAATCCCGGTGACCCGATCCTGAAGGTGATCGAGATGCACGAGCGGGAGTGTCCCGGCCAGGAGGTGCAGGAGTTGATTGCCGGACTGTCGCGTGGGGAGGATAGGGTTCAAACACTGAAGAAGCTGGCCGGGTTGGCCCGGAAAGACCGGGCCATACGTTCTTACGCCATATCGGAGCTGGGACTGCGCGGGGAGTTTGAGCTGTTCATTTTCGGACGGCCCCTGGCCAGTATCCTGAGGGCCCACGGCATCCCGGTTCACCGTACCCCCTCCGGAACGGGCCTGGAACCGGCCGGGTGCTAGGCCCCCGATTCAATAACCTCTAATCTTTGTGCCGGATTTGGGCAAGTTATGGACAACCACAAAACTTCCCAAGGGGGCTGAGGCTATAATGAACTTCGAGCGGGCGCGCCGGATCGTAAACGCCGAAGAGACGATTGATGTCCTGCTGAACGGTGCCCCGGTCTGGATCGAGGACCTGGACCCCGAGACCAACATGGCCAGGGTGAGGCTGGTGGACGGGACGAAGAAGAGTGTAGAGGTCCCGGTCGCCGAACTGGTGGAAGGCCGCTTTATGTAGGGGGAAGGCCTTGCGATTAAAGGATCCTGAGGTTTAGGGATTCCCGCGGCGAACCGGCCGCGGATTTCTTTTGGGCAGGAGTGGAACGAGAGCGAACCGGCGGTGCCTTCCTGAGCGGTCGAACATATGATGTTCAATAAGGCTCACAAGGGAGGTGCCAAAGGTGCATTACACCGTCAGGGATGGCGATACGCTTGATATCATATGCCGTCGCTTCAAAGTCAGGGAGGATGACGTCCTGCGGTTTAACCCGCACCTTAGAAAGATCCGCCGGCTGAGGCCCGGCCAGGTGATCGTAATCCCCATACACGAATTCATCGAGGAGTGCCCTGTTCCGCCGCCGCCCATCGAACGCTTCGTGCCGCCCGGGGCCACGGTGGTGGTCAGGACCGTGCGGCTCAGCGGCCGGCGCGTCCCCGAGCGCGTCATCATCTTCACGGTCGAAACGCCTACCGGTCCGGAAACCGGGATCGTGGTCATCCGCTTCACCTGCGAACGCGGCTGGTTTGTCGTGTTCCGGCGCCTGAACATCAGGCTCCGCCTGCGCTTCATTACGACCGTGAGGATACTGGACGACGACCGGGAACAGGTGGTTATCGGGACCACGACGGGGCCCGACCAGGCCCTTTCCTTCATCCTCCTTGGATGGGCCGGCGGCCGGGTTGTGGTCCTTGACCGGCTGAATGTCCGGTTCCCCCAGGGCGCCGTCTTCGTCCGGGACCGCCGGCTGATCGTCAGGTCGGGCCCAAGGGTCGTAACGTTCACCTGGAGCGGCACGGAGTTCGTGGAAGGGTAGGCGAGGACGAGGAGCTTCTTGTTACCGTCCTCGGAAAGTAGCGGCAACGGCGGCTGTGTACTTTTGCGGCGTATGCCTGTCGTGTCGTGCACCGTTATTGGGTGCCGGGCGTGCTACGGGTGGCGGCTACTCCCGGGGCGCCAGCCCGAGGCGGACGAAAAGCCACGGGGTGGCGAAGGTGACCCACAGGCCCAGGATCGCGTAGCGCACAAAGCGAAAGGCGTCCGTCGCCGGGAACAGGGCGTACATCCCCAGGTACAGGGCGAACATGGTTCCCAGCCCTACGCCCAGCTTGGCCGCCTGCGTGCCGGGGCCTCCCCCCGCCGCAAAGCGGACCAGCCGCCGTTCCAATACGGCGCCGGTCCCCAGGCCCAGGATCAGCCCCGCCACGCGCACCGCGCCGCTGCCCTGGGAAAGCGAGAGGATGATCAGAGGGACCAGCACGGCAAAGAGCAGGGTGATGCCGGGACCGATGTTGATCTGCCTTACGATCGCCGTTCCCAGCAGGAACAGGACCAGGATGACGGCCCCGATCAGCCAGCCGCCGATCACGTCGTGCGGGTAATGGACGCCGAGGTAGATGCGCGACAGGCCTATGGCCAGGGGCAGGACGACTGCCAAGGCCCAGGTCAGCGGACGGCGGAACTGGGTGGCCAGGTAGCCCCACAGGACGGTCGCGTTCTGGGCGTGCCCGCTCGGGAATCCCGGCGAGGTTTCCTCCCGGAGCACGGTGATCCGGGGATCGTCGGGGCGGGGGGCGTTGAAGGTCTCCTTCAGCAGACCGTTGGTACAGTCGTTGAGGAACAGCAGGACGCCGAGACGAAGCCCGGCGTCGCGACTGACGCACCAGAGAACGGCGGGCAGGAAAAGGAGGAAAAAGAACTCTTCGCCCATAAGTGTCAGCAGGGTGAACAACCCGTCCAGGAACGGGTTCCGCAAGGACTGGACCCGGATAATGAGATCGGTTCCCCATTGAAACAGGCTGTCCGGCACGCCCTTCTCCCTTCCTTTCGTAGCGCACGACGGCTAAAGGTCACACTCTCCTGATGCACTACTGTCCGCTGACCGTCAAGGGGCAGCCCATATTTATGGTGCGATCACTTTGACATGGACACGGAAATGTCCTTTCCGGCCGGGTAGAATGGCTGTAGAAGGGGGCTTGACACTAATGTGGCTTGTCAAGGTAAAGAACTTCCCCAGCAGGATGTTCGCCGAGCAGGCCGAGCAGATCCTGAAGGGCGAAGGCATCCCGGCGGTCATCGTCTCGCCGGACACGGGCATCACGGGCACCACCGGTTCACGGGTCGTCCAGGGTGCCGATCTCTACGTCCCCGAACAATTCGCGGAAAGGGCCAAAGAACTGGTAACGGCCCTGTTTAACGGGATATGAGGGCCTACTCCAGCGGGACGAACCGGGGCCGGCCGCCGCGGAAGGCGGCGACGTACCTGAAGCCGGCCGCCAGCAGCAGTTCCCGCCCCAAGTCAAACCGCAGGCCGACGTGTTCCGGGCGATGGGCGTCCGAACCCAGGGTCACGACCTCGCCTCCCAGCCGCCGGTAGAGCTTGAGCAGTTCGAGACCCGGGTAGGTACAGCGCAGGGCGTTGCGGTAGCCCGAGGTGTTGACCTCGATGCCTCTGCCCGAGGCGATCAGCACCTTAAAGGTATCCTCGACGATATCCCAATACAGTGACCAGTCGATATCCTCCGGCCTGCAGGACAGGAAATGGAGATAACGCTTGAAAAGGTCGGCGTGCCCCAGGACGTTGAAATGGGGAAAGGCGCGCACGTTTCTGTTGACGGCTTCAAGGTAGAGGCGGCCGGCCTCTCCCAGGCTCCGGCCGACAAAGAACTGCCCGTTATCCAGGTCCTTGTCCCCCACGATGTGGACCGAACCGATGACAAAGTCAAAGGCATGGGTCTTGATAAACGCTGCGTTCCTCTCGTTGGCCGCGGGGTGCAGGCCCAGTTCCACGGCCTTGAGCACCCTCAGGCCGCCACCGGCGCTTTCCGCGCAGCGCTCAATTTCCCGGGCATAGTCCCGGTACTCGAACTCCCATTTCAAGGGACTCCCGGGGTAGTAATAGTCCAGGTGGTCCGTGAAGGATATCTCCGTAAGCCCGATTTCCAGGGCCCTGCGGCAGGCGGCGAGCATGCTCATCCTGGCGTCCGGGGAGAACCGGGTGTGGACGTGGTAATCGAACATCGGCCGGTGATCTCCATTACTTGTCAATTGTGTAGCGCGAACGGTCGGCCTCGGCCACGTAAATCACCGCCGTATGCGGCTCGGCCTGCTGCAGGGCGATGGGGTAGCGCTGCACAACGCGGTTATCAATATATTTCACTTCGTAAGTGGTGATGACATAGCCGTCCCGGCCGGGATCGGCCACGCGCATCTCCCCCTGCGGAAGGGAAGGATCGACCCGGAAGATGGTCTTCGGCTTCAGGACCCTTCTCTCGGTCTCCGTCCGGTAAACGATGTTCTCGCCCTGCTCCTCGTGGCCGAAGATCCCGACGTGAAGCTTGTTGTCGCGTATTTCGGCGGTGATCAGGATGGGGTGAGACCGGTCGTTGCGGAAGCGGAGGTCCAGCACGTCCTGGTAGATGGTCGCGTCCCGTCCCTGGGGGACGTAGGGCACCGGGCGGGAGTGGCCGGTACGTTTGGTGACCGGCAGTCCCGCCCCCAGGACGGCGTTGTAGAGGGTGGACGCCACCTGGCAGACGCCCCCGCCGTAGTCCCGGAGAAGCCCGTTGGAGGTGAAGAGCAGCGCCTTTTCATATCCGCGCTCGGGGGTGCGCGGGCCCAGGTGTTTGTTCAGGGAAAACTCCGCCCCCGGGGGCACATAGGCGTTGTTCAACAGCCGGGCGGCCAGGGTTAAGTTCTTCGTCCGGGGGACGTCTTGCGGGTTGAAGGATGTGATGAAGTACCCCAGGCGGGCGTTGATGTCCCGCAGCTTGTCCGCCGTTAATTCAGGGGTGACGGGTGTCAGGGCGAGAGGCACCCGGTACCGGCGGGGGTCCAGCGCTTTTACCTCTTTGATGGTGCCCCTGGTGTCCAGCCGGCGCCCCACGGATTCCGGCAGGATGGTGATCCTGGCCTCGTCAAAGGCCAGCTGGGCGCTCTTCGGCTCGATCCGGCACTCACCGGCGATGCCCTCGAGGAAAGCCCGCAGCCGGCCTTCGTTAAAGCTGTGTTCAAGGGGCAGGTCGATGCCCACAAGGAGCAGGCGGAAAAAGGATGCGAGATGCTCCGGCTTCCGCAACTCCTTGCCGGCCCGCAGGGCCTCGTCGACCGCTCCCTCGTAATCCAGGCGCCAGTCCAGTTCACCGTATGACAGGGACCAGCTGTGCCCCTCGGGAGTGGACAAAAGGAGGCGGCTGTCGCGGCTGGGCTGGGGAATGTTGTTGCGCAGCGCCGCCAGAGCCTCCTCGCGGCCCAGTCCCCCGACGTTGACCCCGGCGACCCGGACGCCGTCAAGGATGACGTCCCCGTAGCGCCAGCGCAAAAAGGCCGTCGCCGCGGCGACGCTTACCAGGCACTGGACGAGGACAAGAAGGGAGACAAGGGCGACCAGGCGCCCCCCGGACAGTTGTAATGGGAATCTTCCACTAGACACCGGTGTACAGGGCCAGGTCTACGTACTTGTCGTACTTGACGGCCTGATCGATGATCTCCTGGGTCACGGTGTCGCCCGCCTCGGCGATGACCGTTCCGTCATCCGCGGTGATGCGCTGCGCGACCTTCCGCCCCAGGAGGAGCTGTTTCTGCTGCTGTTCGAAGTACTGCAGGGGGTCGGACACCTTCGGTGCTTCGGACGGGGAGGGCTGAGGCCCGGCCTCCAGGTTATCGAAACCGGAGACCAGGATGCTGTCCAGGTCCTGGTCGACGACGACGAGGTCCCGGCCGTAGGTTACGACGTTGGCGGCGGGGACGACGCCGGCCGGGTTGCCCTGCCCGGAAAGGACGACCTCCAGGCCCATAAGGCGGCCGCTTTCTTCGTCGACGGCGTACTCGCTGATCACGCCCGTGATCTGTCCTTTACGGGTCATGACGCGGGTATCGATCAGGCGCACCTGCCGGTCAAGCAGGTTTAAGGCCTCCGGTACCGACGAAAGGGTCCTGGCCGCTTCCCCGCCGGCGACGGTAAGGGCGTCGGGGCCGATGCCTTCCAGGCTCGTAAAGGGCACCACGAGGCACTCCCGGAAGCCTCCGTCGCGGTCGACCGCCACGAAGTCCACCGTTCCGGTCGCCGGGTTGACCAGCAGCCCCTTGGCGCTCCCCAGGGTCGCTACCTCGCTGATGCTCAATACCGGCAGGCCGATGATCTCTCTGCTCTTACGCATTGGGGTATTCTCCTTTCGAGTTCTTATTTTCCAGGTCTAGGCCGCGGGAACGGCCATTGCTTCCCGGAAGGCCAGGCCCTTAAGGTCCTCCGGCACGGAGGCGTAGGCCAGGTTCGGGGTGCCGCGGCGGGTCAGGAGCCGGTCAAGGCTCCGGCAGAAGGCCTCCTTCTGCCAGAGGATGGGGACCAGGGGGTGATCCGCGGCCTTCCGCATGGACAGGAAAGCGCTGATAAGCTCGGCGGCCAGGCGGTACTGTCCCAGGTGCTGGTAGATGTCGCTCATCTGCGCCACGATGACCCACTCGAGAGCGGGCTCGGGGTGCAGGCGCAGCGCCTCGGTCAGGATGGTCACGGCCCGGACGAAATCCCTTCTCCGGGCCGCCGCCAGGGCCCGGTTCACCAGGTCGCGCGGTGAGTCATCATCCCTCTCCTCGACGGCGGCCGCGGGTGCCGTATCAGCGGGTTCCTCCGCCACGGTATCCGCCGGGGTCTCCTCGGCCCCGGCCGGCATCTCTGCCGCTTCGCAGACGGCTTCCGCCGGGGGTTCTTGGGTTCCGGCGGGCTCGTCCGCCCCGGCCGGCATGTCCGCCTCGGCTTCATCAGCGGCTTCCGCCACCGCCTCTGTTGCAGCCGTCAAGGCGTCTCCGGCGGGGGACGGCAGCTCCTCCCGCGGAGTCCCCGCCGCCTCCCGGGCGGATTCCGGTACGGCCTCGGCCGTGGCCGTCAGCGGGCCGTCCACCCGGATTTCCGGGGCGGTCCGGGGTAGGACCTCCGCGGCACTGACGGCGAAGATCCCGGCCGGGCCTTCAACGGGTGCCGGCTGCGCTTCAACTCGTCCGTCAACTGCTTGAACTTTTGCCGGGGGCAGGGCGGCGACGGCGGGCGCGGGGGGGAGAGCGAGGGGTGGGGACTGGATGCCGTCCGGCCTGGCGGTCCGGAGCCGCGTGAGGTAGCAGCAGGCGCCCAAGGCGATGAGAGGCGCGGTCCCCAGGTACAGGAGAACGGTCTTTACCGGGCCGAAGGAAAAAGCGGAGAAGGGGAAGAGCCCGGCGAGCACCAGGGCCGCCAGTCCGCTGACACCGGCCGTCCGCTGGTCGAAAAGACGACCGTTGATTTTAATAAACAGGATAGACAGCAGCCCCAGGACAACGAAATAGGCGAACAAGAAACTGCAGCACCCCCAACCCTACGATTACCGGACACAGGGCGCCATTATCAGACAATATTTTACACGCGAACGCCCGGTAGAACAAGACAAATATTGCCTTTAAAGGCAAGAGCTTTGAAGGGGTGGGGTATTGGCAAAAGACAGAACCCGACAGTTCTCCCCCCTTGTCGGAAAGGGGGATTATTGTCTATGGTAATTACAGGCAAGAAAACGGGAAGGGATGAGACCCCTTGCAGGTACCGCGCTGGTTGTTCTTGTTGACCGTAGCCGCCGCGTTGGTTCTCGGGCTGGAAGTCGAATACCACTGGCACGTCGTCGGGCCGATGGGGGCCGTGTTGGCCCGGGCCGCGGGGACGGCCTGGCTGCAGCAGATTTTCCTGGTGGCCGTGGGGGTGGTGGCGGGGCTGGCCGTCGGCTTGGTCCTGTTCAGTCGCCGGGCGGGAGTATCGCGGGAAGCAAACCCGCCCCGCTGGCCGGAGCCGCGGGGCGGGGAGATTGAACGTGAAGAACTGCGCCGGAAGATCCGGGCGAGCCGGGGAAGTTAGTAGACTGAGACTACATCGGCAGCCCTTCGTCTCCGAAGGCCTCGTCCCGCAGGGCGATGGTCGTCTGGAGGTCGGGCCCGGCGGCCAGCCACTCGAGGCCGAACCGCAGTAACGCCACGTCCTCGGTCTTGATCCTCTCCACCGTCTCCGGCGGGGCGGGGAAGACCTCCAGGAAGCGCGAGTGGAAAACGAGCCGGCGGAAACGGTCCACATTGTAGCACACCGTGTAGAAGAGGCGCACCAAGTGCTCGTCGAGGAGCGAAAAGCCCGTGAACTGTAAACGCCCCGGCAGTTCCCTGAACCCGGCCTCGACGGGGTCGTAGGCCGGCAGCCCCTGGTCCTCCATCCACTCCGCCACCGTCCATTCGCGGGACTCCAGCAGGCCCAGGCAGCGGGCCGGGTCGAAGTTGACCCGGTAGACGCCGTCCTCGGTCTGGTCCACCGGGGCCATGCGGCAGGACCAGGGTCGCGCTGCGTACACCCGGCATCCCTTGTCGGTCAGGAAGGGGCAGGTCTTCTTCTCGTTGTCCTGCATCCTGATCTGGACCACCGGCAGGCCGCGCCCGGCGCGGTGCCGCAGGGTGTAGCGCGCCAGGAACTCGTCCGACGTCAGGTTGAGGGCCTGCTTCAACCGGATGACGTCGTAAGGCGTCAGGTAGATATTGACGTCGCGGCAGCAGTCCCCGAAGCATTCCAACCCCGGGTGACAATGGAACTTGAACCTGCCGTCCGGGCCCATCTCCTCCTTGAAGCCGAAACGCCTCCTGACGGGCTCTTCCTTTTGTTTGCCTTGTGCCGCTTGCGTTTGCGCCATCGGGCAACACCTCGTCCTTTCTCTCTTGTGACTTTCCGCTCAAACCTCCTCTATTGTAGCTGATCGGTTGACGAACAGGCAAGTGGCGGCCGCGTCACGTGCGCCGGCCGGCGGCGATGAAGCGGTCGTTTCCGTCGAACACGGTCACGTCCCTAAAGCCTCCGGCGGTGAGCGCCGCCTCCAGCTCGGCCGCGGTCGGCAGCAGGTGATCCCTCACCGGCCCGCCGACAACCTCCCGGTGGAGGCGGTTGATCGCCTCCCGGCTCTCGGTGTGGCAAATGATCAGGTTTCCTCCGGGGACAAGCACCCGGCGCATTTCCGATAGGGCGGCCGGGATGTCGGGGAAATGGGGCAGGGCGCTGTAGCAGAAGACGGCGTCGAAGTGCCCGTCGGGGAAGGGCAGATCGGAGACGTCGGCCTCGACGAAGGTCGCCCGGGGGTCGAACCCCTTGGCCCGCGCGACGGTGAGCATGGCGGGGGCGAAGTCGACGCCGACGACCTCCCCCTCCTCCCCGACGGCGGCGAGCAGCAGCGGGGTCAGGACGCCGGTGCCGCAGCCGACGTCCAGCACGCGCGCCCCCGGCGGGGGACGATGCGCGGTGACGATTTCTTCGAGCCGGGCTATGGTTTGAGGCGCAATCCGCTCGTCCCACCGGGCGGCCAGGCCGTTAAAGTAATCCCGTATCATTTCCGTTTGCCTCCGTTTCGTGGCGCTTGACCCGCCTCTTGGGCGAAAAGGCGGCGGCCAGCAGGAAGATAAGGGTCGAAACAACGACGATGGTCGCTCCGCCGGGCCAGTTCGCGTAATAGGCCAGGGCGAGCCCGGCCCAGCAGGAGAGGACGCCGAAGCCCGCGGCCAGGGCGAAGAGCCGGCGCAGGTCGTACGTCAGTTGATAGGCGGCGGCCGCCGGGTTGAGGATCAGGCTGTAGACCAAAAGACCTCCCACCGGCCGGAGGCCGGCGGCCACGGTGACCCCGGTCAAAAAGAGGAGGGCGTAGAAGATCCAGGTCGCCGGCAGGCCGACGGCCAGGGCGACCTCCCGGTTGAAGAGCAGGGCCTGGATCTCCTTGAAGAAGAGGATCACCGTGCCGGTGACGAGGGTCGCGCCGACGGCCAGGACGGCCAGGTCGGACGGCGTGACGGCGAGGATGCTGCCCCACATCAGACCCAGGGCCGCGGTCTTCGGCCCCGGCATCAGGCCCATGAAAAGAAAGGCCAGGCCGAGCATCAGCGTGAAGACGATGCCCAGCGAGGTGTCCGGGTTGAACTCGCCGCGGTCGGCCAGGGGACCGATCGCCGCCGCCGCGGCCAGGCTGAAGACGAGGGTGCCGGCCAGCGGGTCGAGGCCGGCGAAGGCGGCGTGGGAGATGCAGACGCCGATGAAGGAGAGGTGCATGCCGACCACCAGCACCCCCACCAGGGAGCAGGCCGCCCCGCCGAGCAGCCCGGCCAGGAGGGCGTGCTGCATGAAATCGTAGCCGAGGACGCTCACCGGCAGCACCCCCCGTAGACGGCGGTCAGGCGGGCCTCGGCCAGCGCCTCGGCCGGCGGGCCCAGGGCGGCCAGGCGGCCCCGGTGCAGGAGCGCCACGCGGTCGCAGTGGTCGAAGGTCGCCCGGGGATCGTGGGTGACCAGCAGCGTTGTCAGGCGGCGCTCCCGGTGGACCCGCACGAGCAGGGACATGATCTCCCGCTGCGAGCGCCAGTCCAGGGAGACGGTCGGCTCGTCCAGCAGCAGCACCCGCGGCTCCTGGGCCAGGGCGCGGGCGACGGCCACGCGCTGCTGTTCCCCGCCGGAGAGGTGCCCGAAGGGGCGATGCGCCAGGCGGGTCATCCCGACCAGCTCCAGGAGCTCGTCCACCACCCGCCGGTCCTCCGGGCCCGGACGGCGAAAGAGCCCGAGGCGGCCGTAGCGGCCGAGCATGACCACCTCGCGCGTGCGGATCGGCGCCCGCGGATCGACGGCGCCGCCCTGCGGCACATAGCCGATCAGGCGGCGGAGGGCGGTCGCCCGGCGGTCGGCGCGGAAGTCCCTCCCCCGCCGGCCGGCCGCCAGGCGCAGTCCCAGCACGACGGCTTCGCCGCGGACCAGGCGGCCCAAGCCGTTCACCACCGTCAGGAGGGTGGTCTTGCCGGCGCCGTTCGGGCCGGCGACGCCCAGGAACTCCCCTTCGTATACGTCCAGGCTCACCCCGCGCAGGGCGACCTCCTCCCGGTAGGACACGACCACCCCGCGCAGGCTGATCGCGACACGTTCCTGTCCCATCGGCCTACTTTCCGATCGCTTCCAGCACCAGATCTACGTTCTTTCTCACGGCCTTCTCCCAGGTATCGGTGTCCGGCAGCCCGCCGGGGAAGTTCGAAAGGGTGACGTGTTCGGCGCCGAGTTCCTTCGCCATCCCGACCCCGGCCTCGTGCCCGCTCTGCAGGTTGTCAATGACCAGGGTCACGCCCTCCTGCCGCGCCTTGGCCAGCAGTTCCTCCATCTGCTGCGGCGTGGTGTCCTCGGGGCGGCCGTAGACGCCCACGACCGTGAAGCCCATCCATTTCACAAACCCGGCCTGCATGTCCGCGCACAGGACCTTGATGTCCTTGACCTCGGCCTGCTCCAGCCGGGCTTTCAGTTCCTGCCCTGTCCTCTGCACCGTATCCGCCAGCGCGGCGGAGGCAGCCCGGTAAGCTGCGGCGTTGGCCGGGTCGGCGGCCTCCAGGGCGGCGGTTATCCGCTCGATGGCCTGCGCCTGTACCGGCGGGGCCATCCAGTTGCCCTGGATGTCCAGGACCACCTTTTGCAGGGCGGGGTTGCCGGCCGAGCGGATGAGGCCGTCCGAGAACTTCTCGCCCTGCCAGTCGTGCAGCATAAAGAGCCTGGCGTCGGCCAGGGCCTTGAGGTCCCCCGGTTTGATGTCGAAGTGTCCCGGGCAGGAAGCCGGAGGGATGATGTTTGTCACCTGGACCCTGTCACCCCCTACAGCCTTGACGACGTCGGCGATCAGGGAGGTCGTGGTTACCACCTGCAGCTTCGGCTGCGCCGGGGGGGTAACGGCCGGGGCGCCCTGTTCGGGGGCCCGGGATGCGCAACCGGCGGCGCAAAACACCAGGGCCAGAAGTATAAAGAGCAATGCCGCGGGGCCGATTGGGACACGTTTACTCACCGATGGAATACCTCCTTATAGAATTGGTTGAGATAAAAAAACCACGAAGACAAGCTTTGCTCCGGCAAAGCCTGACCTCCGTGGTTTAATCCCGTAAGATTGCGGCGGATTCCAGGGCGGCTCCACGCCGTCCGTTATGTGCTTATGCCGATTATAGACAAGCCGGACCCGGTTTGTAAAGGGGGAACCGAATTATTCGGCGCATTTTTGGCCACGATAACGACAAATGGAATGGGGAGGCGGGAGCGTGAGCTGCAGCAGCCTGAAACACCGCTTCGAGGAAGAGCGGCAAAAGGGTCTCAGTTTCAAGCGGGCCATGGAGATCTACCAGGAGGCGCGGGGCTCGGTGGCCGCCCACGAGACCGAGTTGGAAGAACTGCGCCGCGCCGGGGCCGAGGCCTCCCGCGTCGACCACCTGCGGGAGCATCTGAACGACGGGAAGGCGCTGCTCCGGGAGATCGAGGGACTGCGCGTCCACTAAAGAGGGGGGATGGTCGCCGTGTCGACGTTGTTATCGGGTATTCTGGGGAAACATCCCGCCGAGGAACTCACCGCCGGCGAGGCGCAGGTGCTCTGGGAGGACCTCGTCGTACGCTACGATGTCCTGGAACTCTCCGAGTTCTTTAGGAGTTGCGCCGAGGACAGCGAGTTCAAGCTCCTGCTGACGCGTGGGTGCGAGGGGACGCTTAAGTCCCAGATCACCGAGCTGGAACAGCTGTTGCAGAAATACAAGATCGCCCTGCCGGACCGCCCGCCGAAGATGAACACCGACGGCGGCGCCGTCAAGGAAGCGGTCCGCGACGAACTGATCTTCCGTACCATCCTGCGCGGGATGCAGGACTGCATGGACATGCACGCGCGGGCGCTACGGGCGGTCGTCAACGACGGCCTGCGCAACCTTTTTATGGGGCACCTGACCGACGAGCTGAAGATGTATGACAACTGGGTCAAGTACGGTAAGGTCAAGGGCTGGATCAAGGCCCCGCCGGCCTACCGGCACTAGCGGCCCGGGGTGCCGGGGCGACGGCGGGGCGCTCCTTCTCGAAGATGGGATGGCAGTGTTCGATCACTGGCTTATTGATTGACTGGTCCCTGTACCAACAATTGACTTAGCCGGCTTGAGCTTCCGGACACCTGGAGTCGTTCATCGCCGTGGTCCGGACCGTTGTCAGTTTCACTCTGTGCCGCGCCGTCCTCCGCCTTGCCGCCCCCTTCCTCGTCAAGGACATTAGAAGAGAATTGGAAAAGGATTAAAATTGATTTCAGGCGTTTTCTAAGCGCTTGACAGGCGGTTTAACGGGACTTATACTTTGGACAAACACCATAAAGCAGTAATCCTGGGTGCCCTGCTCAAAGGCAGGGAGAATAGGGAAACCGGTGCGAATCCGGTGCGGACCCGCCGCTGTAACCGGGTACGAAAGCCATAGCAGATCCACTGGCGGAGCAACCGCCGGGAAGGTGTGGCCGTAGGACGATCCGGAAGCCAGAAGACCTGCCCAGGGTGGAAAAGCGTACCCGCCTCGCGGAATAGGGGGTATCTCGGTAACGTCGGGATTGAATACGTAATCCCTGACCCATTGCTTGGGGTCAGGGATTTTTTATCTCGGTTTATCGCCAAAAAGTTTGAAAGGGTGGTCATTGTGCACATTATGGAAGGGTTTCTGCCCATTGGTCACGCGTTGGCCTGGACTGCGGCCTCGGCGCCGTTTCTGGCTCACGGGCTGTATTCCATCAAGAAAAAAGCGGGCGCCCAACCCGAAGCAAGGATGCTTCTGGGGCTGTCGGGGGCATTTACTTTTGTCCTGTCAGCCCTCAAATTGCCTTCCGTTACCGGTAGTTGTTCACATCCCACGGGTACAGGCCTGGGCACAATCCTCTTCGGCCCCAGCGTAATGTCTGTCATCGGCTGCGGCGTATTGTTGCTGCAGGCATTGCTGCTGGCACACGGAGGTATTACCACACTTGGCGCCAATACTTTTTCAATGGCTGTGGCGGGACCGTTCGCGGCGTACGGTGTGTTCCGCCTGTGTCAGTCTTTGAGGGTTCGCTTTAGCATAGGGGTGTTTTTGGCTGCCTGCGTAGGGGATCTAATGACCTACGCGACTACTTCCTTTCAGCTTGCCCTGGCTTTTCCTGATCCCGTTGGCGGGTTTGCCGCTTCGCTGGTCAAGTTCGGAACGATTTTTGCCGTGACGCAGGTGCCTCTGGCCGTAAGCGAGGGGTTGCTTACCGTGTTGGTGTTCAGCGCTCTGCATATACACAATGACAAACAGGTGCGCGATTTGTCGATTGGGAGGCGTTAAGATTTGAAGAGGCTATCAAAAAATATGTTACTCATCGTTGGCGTTGTTTTGTTGTCTGTCTTGCCTTTCTTTCTCGTTGCCGGCACGGGCGATTCGAAAGCCGAAATGTTTACGGGCGCTGACGGACGGGCCGAAGAGATGATTATGGAAATCAGACCCGACTATAAGCCGTGGATCAAACCCATCTGGGAACCGCCCTCCGGTGAAATAGAGAGCTTGCTGTTTGCTTTGCAGGCAGCTTTAGGGGCTGGTTTTATCGGATACTACTTCGGCCGCAGGAAGGCCCGGAGGAATTACATTGATTGACCGGTATGCCTATGCCAGTCCCCTGGCGATGAGACCCGCGGCGGAAAAGGTAGTCTCTGTGTTGCCGGTCCTTCTTGCCTGTTTCGTGGCGCGCTCTTTCTGGATACCCTTGCTGGCGTTCGGCTTTATAACGCTGTTGACGCTGGGTGTCGCCCGCACTCCGTGGCAGGTGTACCTGCGTGTCATGCTGGTACCGGCCTTCTTTATACTGGCCGGTTTACCGGCGGTGGCGCTGTCGGTTACCACCGAATGTCCTTCCGGAGGATACTGGCTGACCGTTTGCGGTATTCATTTGGGCTTTAC
This sequence comes from Thermoanaerobacterales bacterium, assembly GCA_030019475.1. Classification (NCBI taxonomy): domain Bacteria; kingdom Bacillati; phylum Bacillota; class Clostridia; order Thermoanaerobacterales; species Thermoanaerobacterales bacterium. Next base: position 28,343 of record JASEER010000015.1, read on the forward strand.
TTCAGCGGGGTTGTCCCAGGCGCGTGATATTCTGACTCGTACCCTGGGTGCTGTCTCCTGTATGTGCTTTCTTGCCTTGTCTACACCGATGCCCGACCTTATCGGTTTCCTGCGGCGCTGCCGGGTGCCGGCCCTGTTCCTGGACCTGCTGGCCCTTATTTATCGCTTTGTGTTTGTTCTCCTGGAGACCGGGCTGGCGATGCAGAGGGCGCAGGCACTTCGCCTGGGTTACATCACGCCGGGGACCGGCTTCCGCTCGGCGGGCTGCCTGTTCGCCAACCTCTTCATGCGGGCGCAGCATCGCGCCCATAGCCTGTATGTGGCCCTTTCCACCAGGGGCTACGAAGGTCGCCTGGATGTGGTGGAAAAGCCGTACCGCCTGTCTGTATGCAATGTGGCGTTATCGGCAGTGACGGGCGGGTGGCTGCTTGTGCTGGCTGTGGTGACCAGGGGTTAGGCTGGTGGACGACGCGATTTTTGAAATGCGGGGAGTAACCTACCGCTATCCGGATGGCACGCCCGCGTTGCGGGGAGTCAGCGCGGCGCTGCGCCGGGGACAGAGAATCGCCGTTCTGGGCGCCAACGGAGCGGGCAAGACGACGCTCTTCCTGCACCTGGTAGGCGTACACAGGCCGAACGAGGGAAGCGTGCATTTTCGCGGCCGGCCCCTGTCTTACGGCCACCGCGCCTTGCAGTCTTTGCGGCGCCGGGTGGGGATGGTTTTCCAGGACCCCGACGCCCAGTTGTTCTCGGCCAATGTTTACCAGGACGTTTCCTTCGGTCCTCTTAACCTCGGTCTTCCGGAGGCCGAAGTGCGCCGGCGTGTTGAACAAGCACTTGCTACGGCAGGCATCGCCGGTCTGGCCGAACGTCCCACGCACGCGCTGTCTCACGGGGAAAAGAAACGGGCGGCGTTGGCGGGGGTGCTGGCTATGGAGCCGGAGGTCCTGATCTTTGACGAGCCCACGGCCGGGCTTGACCCGCGGGGGGCTTCGGAGATGATAGAACTCCTGCGCCGCCTCCGGGCGGGGGGAAAGACCGTGCTTTTCTCCACCCACGACGTTGATCTCGCCTATACCGCCGCCGACTGGTGCCTGGTGCTTGCCCGGGGTCGGGTCATCGGGCAGGGGGCGCCGACAGAGGTTTTTAGGGATCAGGCCCTTCTTGCCGCCGCCGGCCTGGCCACACCCTGGCTGTTGGACCTTTTTGAGGAGGCCCGCCGCAGGGGCTGGGTGGCTGAAGGCGGGAAGCCCCCGTTGCACCGAGGAGACCTTTTTAAGATTCTGGAGGCCGGCTTCGGCGCCGGGAAGACGCCGCCGGGAGGAAGCGTGGGCGTTGCGGCGCCCGGAATCGCCGGGGACGACGAAACGGGGAACATGCTGCCGCCGCCGGAGGTTGCTTTCCGGGAGAGCAGGGTTTATGCGCTCTACGAACGGCCGGTGTCGGGGGATGAAATCGAGGCCGAGTCCCTCCGCCGGATTGAGGCCGAAGCGCCGCCTCACAGTTACAGGCCCGAAGAATGGAGCGTGGTCCGGCGGCTCGTCCATACCACGGCGGACTTCGGCCTGGTAGGAATGGTGCGCTTCGCGCCGGGAGCCGTCGAGGCCGGGATAAAGGCACTGAAGCGGGGCGCCCCTGTTTTTACCGACGCCAATATGGTCAGGGCGGGGATTTCCCAAACCAGGCTCCGGCGGGCGTGTCCCGCTTATACACCGGAACACATTCACTGCCTGATCGCCCATCCGGCCGTCATTGCCGAGGCCCGGGCCGCCGGCCTGCCGCGCTCGCTCTTCGCGGTGCGAAGGGCCCGCCCCATCCTCGAGGGGGGCATCGCGCTCATAGGCAATTCGCCGGTGGCCCTCCTGGAACTGAACAGGATGATCCGGGAAGGAGAGGCCAGCCCGGCTCTGGTCGTGGCGATGCCGGTGGGTTTCGTCCACGTGGAGGAGAGCAAGCAGGAACTGATGGAACTGGGTGTGCCCTATATCTGCCTGGCCGGCCGGCGGGGAGGAAGCACCCTGGCGGTGGCGGCGCTGCACGCTTTAGCCGTCCTGGCCGCCGGCGATCAACGACCGACTACCGACCACTGACGTCTGACGACTGAAAACGAGGTGCTGTTGATGCGTGCGTTAATTCTGCTGGGGCACGGAAGCCGCGTGCCCGAAGCGGCCAGGGAAATGGAGATTCTGGTCGGGATGCTGCGGGAGATCACCGGGATCCCGCTGGTGCGGGTCTGTTTTCTCTCCCGCTTGGGACCGCACCTGCCCGAGACCCTGGCGGCCTGTGCCGCTGACGGCGCCAGGGAGATTATCGTCATCCCCTACTTCCTGCACACCGGGCTGCACATCCTGGTCGATATTCCGCGCGAGCTGCAGAAGCTGGCGGCGGACTACCCGGGTGTAAAAATCGTCTACGGGCGTCATCTGGGCTGCGACCCGGTCTTCGCGGACATCCTGGCCCGCCGCGTGCAGGAGTCCTTGACCCTGCCCGACGTGCGGGAGATCAGGGTACCCGACCGCTCCCGGTACCCGGTGCCGCCCGGGCAGGGCGAGTTCGTGGAAGTGCTTCCGGATTTTTGCGCCTGCGGAGGTATTGAACAGCGTTGACGGGCGGGAAAGGGGCGCGAAAACGGGACCACTGCGGCAAGAACAGCCTGAGACGTGGCTACACGACCGGAACGTGTGCTGCACTAGCGGCGCGGGGCGCCGCCCTCTGGCTGCTTGAGGGGCGTTTCCCTGAAACGGTCACGATCCTTCTGCCCGGAGGTGAACCCGTAACCATGCCGGTGCATGCAGTCTACCGTGACACGTCTGCCGCCGAGTGTTACGTGATTAAGGATGCGGGCGACGACCCCGATGTAACCAACGGGATGGCCGTGCACGCCCGCGTCGAACCTGCCGCGTTTCCGGGCGTTGTCATCGATGGAGGACAGGGCGTCGGTCGCGTTACCAAACCCGGCCTTCCCGTCGCGGTGGGAGAGGCGGCCATTAACCCCGTGCCGCGGGCGATGATCGCCGGCGCGCTGGCCGACCTTGTGCCTCCCGGCGGGGGCTGGAGGGTTGCCGTTTCCGTTCCCGGAGGAGCCGGGATCTCCGGGCGTACCTTCAACCCGCGGCTGGGTATCACCGGCGGGATTTCGATTCTCGGCACCACCGGCTATGTCGAGCCGCGCAGCCTTGACGCCCTGCGGCGTTCGCTCCCGCCGCTCCTGGACATCCTTCATGCCGCCGGATGCCGGGAGGTCTGTCTGGTCCCGGGCAATATCGGCCGACGGGCGGCACGGCGCTTGCTGCCGCCGCCCGCGGAGGAGCAGATCGTGGAGGTCAGCGATTTCCTGGGCTTTATGCTGGACGAAGCATCCCGGCGGGGCTTTACCCGGATCGTCCTCGTCGGGCACCCGGGTAAACTGGCCAAGGTCCTGAACGGGGACTGGCAGACGCACGCCAAGTACGCCCGGCCGGCCAACGGCGCCGTTATCGAATTTTGCGCCGCCGCCGGTCTGCCGGAAAACCTCCTCCGGCGTTTAAGGGAACTGCCGACGGTGGAAGCGATTCAGCAGGTGCTGCTTAATGAAGGGTACGGCCGTTTGCTGGGGATGCTGGCGGGCACGATCAGGGTTTTGGTGCGGGAAAGGCTGGGGCCGGAGCCTTACGTGGCGGTGCACCTCTGCGACCTGCAGGGGAACATTGTGGGGGAAGCGCTGTGAAACCGGAACGAGGGAGACTGACCATTGTCGGCTGCGGGCCGGGCGGGGCGGAGTATTTGACGCGGCAGGCGCTTTCGGCGGTAGCCGGGGCCGAAGTGCTCTGCGGCCCCCGGTTCCTGCTCGACCTCTTCCCGGAGGCCGGGGCCGAGCGGGTGGTGACAGGAGCCGGCGCCCGCCAGGTGGCCGGCCTGGTCAGATCCCGTATGGAGGAAGGAAGCCGCGTGGTGCTCCTGGTGACGGGGGACCCCGGCCTGCACAGCCTGGCCGGTCCGGTGACGCGCCTTCTCGGCCGGGAAAGGGTGCAGGTCGTTCCCGGGATCAGTTCGCTGCAGTTGGCTTTCGCGCGCCTGGGCCTTCCCTGGGAAAATGCCCGGATCTTCAGCCTGCACGGTGTCTCCGGGGAAGAGGCGCGGCTTGTCTTAGGCGCTCTGGCTGCTGTGTCGACCGCCGCCGTACTTTGTTCGCCGGTCTGGACACCCGGGAAAATCCTTGGCGCCCTTCGGGATACGGCAGGACAACGCGAAGTACACGTCTTCTGGGACTTGGGGCGACCTACGGAAGGGCGCATGACCGGGACGGTCGATGAACTGGCCGGGCGTTTTGAGGGTTCCGGTCGAAGCGTACTGGTTTTGACGGAGGCGGAGGAGAGTGATGAGTGAAACGCAGGGATCATTCTGGGGCATCGGGCTCGGTCCCGGGGACCCGGAGCTGATGTCGCTGAAAGCGAAACGCCTTATCGAGGAAGCGGACTGCGTGGTCGTGCCCAAGTCCAGCCTGGCCGGGGAGAGCCTGGCCCTGGATATCGCCCGCCCGTTTATTGGTCAAAAACCCGTGCTTGAATTCGAGTTCCCCATGCGCCGTGACGAGCGGGAACTGATCCCTTACTGGGCGGCGGCGGCCGAGGAAATCGCCGGCCGTGTCCGGCGGGGGGAGAAGGTGGTCTTCCTGACGCTGGGAGATTGCCTTACTTACAGTACCTACTGCTACGTCCTGCGGGAATTGCGGCAAAGGCTTTCGCCGGAGCTGATCCGCTCGGTGCCGGGCATTACCAGTTTTGCCGCTGCGGCATCGGCCGCAAACTTCCCCCTGGGTGAAAAGGACGAGCGGATCGCGGTGGTGCCGGTGCCCCGCGGCGACCTGGCGCCCGTGCGTCAAGCCCTCGAAGAATTTGAGACGGTGGTGCTGATGAAGGTGGCCAAGCAACTGCCTGCCGTAATCAACCTCTTGCGCGAAATGGGCCTGGACAGGCACGCCGTCTTTATCAGCCGCGTTTCCCAGCCGGAGGAGTACCTTACGTCCGACCTGCAGTCCCTGCCGGAGGGCGAACACGGCTACCTGTCGGTGATCCTGGTGCGCAAAAAAGGAGGACGTGCGTCTTGACCGTTTATTTCATCGGCGCCGGACCGGGGGACCCCGAACTGATCACGGTGCGGGGCAAGCGCCTTCTGGAACGCTGCCCGGTGGTCATCTACGCGGGCAGCCTGGTCAACCCGGAAATCCTGAATTGGGCGCGGGCCGACGCGGAGAAGCACGACGCCAGCCGGCTCGACCTGGAGGCGCAGATGGCCGTCATCGCCGAAGCCGCGGGTGCGGGACGGGACGTCGCCCGGCTGCACACCGGGGATCCCTTGCTTTACGGGGCCCTCGCCGAACAGGTACGCGCCCTGGAGCGCCTGGGCGTTTCCTATGAGGTCGTGCCGGGAGTCAGCGCCTGTTTTGCGGCGGCCGCCTTGCTGGGGAAGGAATACACCCTCCCCGGAGGCTCGCAGACCCTGATCCTGACGCGCCGTGCGGGGCGGACGCCGGTACCGGAAAGCGAAAGCCTGCCGCGGCTGGCGGCGGCCCGGGCCAGCCTGGCGCTGTACCTGAGCGCCGCCGACGCGGACGGGGTGCAGGCCGACCTGCTCCCCGCCTACGGTGCCGACTGCCCGGCGGCCGTGGTTTACCGGGCCACCTGGCCCGACCAGCGGGTTATCCGCTGCCGCCTCGCGGATCTGGCCGCAACCGTCCGGGAGTCGGGGGTGAAGCGGCATGCCCTGATCCTGGTCGGGTCCTTCCTGGGGCGGGACGGCGGGACGAGCTATCTTTACTCGAAGGAGCGCCTGCGAGGTGAAGGATAAGCGGCCGCCGGCGGTAGTCGTCATCAACGAGGCGGGGTTCGGCCCCGGCGCGGTGGTGGCCGGAGCCCTCGAAGGGGCCCTGTACGTTCCTCTCCGCTTATTGCCCGAAGAAGCGGCCTCACCGCGCCCCGGAAATCTTTTCGGTTACGAGGGTTCGGCAGGGTACGCCGTTAGGCAATTATTCCGGAGAGGCCACGGGTTGGTGCTGGTCATGGCGGCGGGGATCGCCGTGCGCCTTTTGTCGGGCCTGCCGCAAGACAAGCGGCGCGACCCCCCGGTAGTGGTCCTGGATACCGCCGGGCGGTACGCGGTGAGCCTGCTCGCCGGGCATGAAGGCGGCGCCAACGGGCTGGCTTACCGGGTGGCGGCCGCGGTGGGCGCCGAACCGGTGGTCACCACCGGCAGCGAGGTCCACCGGACGCTTGTCGTCGGACTCGGCTGCCGCCGGGGTGTCGGCGCGCCGGCCATCATGGCGGCCATCGAGCAGGGACTCGCTCTGGCGGGACGGGAGAAGGAGCAGCTCCGGGTTGCGGCCACCGCCGATTTCAAGGCTGAAGAGCCGGGCATCCTTGAGGTTTGCGCCGCCCTGGGCGTGGGACTGCGGGTGTTCGGCCGGGACGCCATCCGGAGCGTCGACAGGCTGTTCGGCGAGTCGCGTTGCGCCCGCAAGTATTTTGACGTGGGGGGAGTTGCTGAACCATGTGCCTTTCTGGCCGCCCGCAACGGCCGGATTATCCTGCCGCGCCTGGTGGCGGGCCAGGTGACGGTGGCCTTGGCCGAGGATCGCTTGTGGTCGCCGGGATCGGACCGGGAGACGCCGGACACCTGACGCCTGCCGCCCGCGCCGCCTTGTCGGCAGCCGAAGTGGTGGCCGGCTACCCCCTTTACCTCGACCTCGTCCGGGAGCACCTGGCGGGGAAAGAACTGATCAAGAGCGGAATGCGCCGGGAGGTCGAGCGGGTCCGGGAGGCCATCGCCGCCGCCCTGGAAGGCCGCCGGGTATGCCTGGTTTCGAGCGGGGATGCCGGGGTCTACGGGCTGGCCGGCCTTGTCCTTGAGGAACTTGCCCGCCGCGACCTGGTGCTCCCCTTCAGGGTCGTCCCGGGGGTAACGGCCGGCCTTGCTGCTGCAGCGCTCCTGGGGGCGCCGCTGGCCCACGACCATGCCGTGATCTCCCTTTCCGACCTCCTCACCCCTGTCGGCCTCATCAAAAGGAGGGTGCGGGCGGCTGCCGAGGCCGACTTTGTCCTTGCCCTGTACAACGTCCGTTCGCGGACGCGCGTCGAGCCGTTTGCGGCGGCCCTGGACATCCTGCGTGAAACGCGACCGCCGGAGACGCCGGTGGGCATCGTCCGCAACGCCTTCCGGGAGGGACAGGGGAGGCGCGTCGTCACGCTCGCCGAACTGGATCTCGACGACGCCGATATGTTGACGCTGCTCATCGTGGGCAACACGCGGACCTTCACCTGGCGCGGGTTTATGATTACGCCCCGCGGCTACTTAAACAGGGGAGACCATGATGATTAAGGTGCCGCGCCTGCTCGTGGCCGCGCCCTCGAGCGGGCAGGGGAAGACGACCCTGACCCTGGGCCTGCTTCGGGCCTTGAGGCGGCGGGGTTTGGCGGTGCAGCCCTTCAAGGTGGGCCCCGACTATATCGATCCGGGCCACCACGCCGGGGCTGCCGGGCGCGCGTCGCGGAACCTGGACACCTGGCTTATCGGGGCCGAGGCCTCGAACGAGCTGTTCCAACGGGCTGTCGCGGGAGCGGACATAGCGGTCCTGGAAGGGGTAATGGGCCTGTACGACGGGCTGGGGGACGGCACGACGCGGGCCTCCAGCGCCGAACTGGCCAAGATGCTGCGCACGCCGGTGATCCTCGTTATCGACATCTCCCGGCAGGGAGCCAGCGCGGCGGCTGTTGTCCTGGGCTTTCAGGCTCTCGATCCCGAAGTGAACGTTGCCGGGGTCATCCTCAACCGTGCCGGGTCGGCGCGGCACGCCGCCGTGGTCACCGAAGCCGTTGTGCAATATTGCCGGGTGCCTGTCCTCGGGGCGATTCCCAGGGAAGAGAAACTGAAGATCCCGGAGCGGCATCTCGGGCTTTTTACGGGAGCGGAGGGCGACTGGGAGATAGTCTACGAGCGGCTGGCCGACGCGGTCGAGCAGCACGTCGACCTTCCAGCCTTGCAGCGGTTAGCCGGGACAGCGCCGGGCCTCTCCCCGGCAAGGCCTTGCATCTTTGCCGGGGAAGCCCCCGGAGGCGCGATGCGGGTGGGGGTGGCCCGTGACGAAGCCTTCAGTTTTCTTTATGCCGACAACCTGGACATCCTTCGCCACCATGGCGCGCAACCGGTTTTCTTCAGCCCCCTTCACGACGACCGTCTGCCGCCTGACTGTGCCCTGCTTTACTTCGGCGGCGGTTACCCGGAGCTGTATACCGGGGTGCTTGCATCCAACCGGACGATGTTGGCCGCCGTCAGGTCCTACGCGGCAGCGGGGGGGCCAATCTACGGCGAGTGCGGCGGCCTAATCTACCTGGGAGAGGGGTTGACCGATCTGGATGGCCGTTACCACCCGATGACCGGTCTTCTTCCGGTGCGCGCCGGCATGGCCGGCCGGCGGCTTTCCCTGGGTTATGCGGTGGCTCAAGCCCGGTCTGACACCCTGATCCTGGAGGAAGGCGCAGAGGTCCGGGGGCATGTTTTCCATTACTCGGAGGCCGAGCCGGAGCCCGGAAGCCGGGCCTGCCTGATGGTCCGCCAGGCTTGCGGAACACAAGTCCGGAAGGATGGCTGGCAGGCCGGGTCCGTTTTCGGCTCCTACCTGCACCTGCACTTTGCCTCGGCCCGCCACGTACTGCAGCGCCTGCTGAACAAAGCCGCGGGCTGTGGGCTGTAAGCTGTTGGAAGGCCGTTACGAGGCGAGTCGTGGCCAGGTAAAGTTTTCCAACAGTCACCCCTGGAGGTGGTGTTATGAAATGGGACCATGGCGGCAACATTGCCGGGGTGACGGCCGATTTCAGCGTAAGCCTCAACCCGCTCGGGCCCCCGGACTGTCTCGCCGGGCTGTTGCGGGACGCCCTTCCCTTGATAACCCGTTATCCTTCCCTTGATGCACGTCCCGCGCGCTGTTCCCTGGCGGCATTTCTCGGCCTTGATCCGGGTGAGGTGCTGGTGGGAAACGGCGCGACCGAGCTGATCAGTCTCCTCGTGCGCACCTTGCGGCCGGGGCGGGTCTGGGTTATAGAGCCGTGCTATTCGGAATACCGCGGCGCCGCCGAGGCTTGCGGGATTCCTGTGGCGGCGGTGACCTCACGGGTTGTGGACGGCAGTTTCGAACCGGTGTGGGAGACGCTTACGCCCGTGCCGGGTGACGTGGTCTTCATCGGGTACCCGAACAACCCTACCGGACAGCTTCCGTCTCCGGACGCGCTTGAGCGCCTGCGGGAGTCCTGTCCCGGGGTGTACTGGGTGTTTGACGAGTCATTTCTGGCTTTTGTGGATCCCGCAAGGGGCCGTTCCCCGGCCCTGCCGCCCATGCCGGGGGTGGCGGCGGTATGCTCGCTGACCAAGTTTTACGCGGTGCCCGGGCTGCGGCTCGGTTACCTTGTCGGGACGGGGGATCTGGTGCAGCGGCTCCTGGCGGCGAAGGATCCCTGGAGCGTAAACGGCCTGGGCGAGCACCTCGTCGGCCGGCTGCTCGCCGACACGGCTTATGCGGAAAAGACCAGGGATTTTGCGGCGACGGAGCGGGAACGGGTAACGGCCGCGCTCGTTAAGCTGGGGCTTCGCGTTTTTCGCGGAGAGGCGAACTTTCTGCTCTGTGAGCTGCCCGACGGTTATGACGTCCAAACCCTCAACGCCTGCCTGTTTAGACATGACATGGCGGTAAGGGACGCCTCTACTTTTGCCGGGCTTTCGACACGGCACTTCCGCATGGGGCTGCGCAGGGCTGAACAGAACGACCGGCTGCTCGAAGTCTTGTCGGGCTTTTTACGGGGTGAAAACGTATGACGGCACGCGTGCTGATGGTCCAGGGCACGGCCTCTTCCGCAGGCAAGAGTCTTGTGGTGGCCGGGCTTTGCCGCCTCTATGCCCGGAGAGGCTTCCGGGTGGCTCCTTTCAAGAGCCAGAACATGGCCCTCAACTCTTACGCCACCCGGGACGGCGGGGAAATCGGCCGCGCCCAGGCGTTGCAGGCCGAAGCTGCAGGCATCCCGCCCCACGTGGACATGAACCCCATTCTCTTGAAACCGACAGGGGAGGCGGGCAGCCAGGTAGTGGTGCTGGGGCGGCCCCTGGGCGTCTACAAGCCGGCTGATTATTACGCCTTAAAGGAAAAGCTGTGGCCGATGGCCGTCGCCGCTCTCGACCGGCTCCGGGCCGACTGCGACCTGGTGTTTGCCGAAGGGGCGGGAAGCCCGGCCGAGATCAATCTCCGACCGCACGACATCGCTAATATGGATGTGGCGCTTTACGCCGGGGCCCCCGTCCTGCTCGTCGGGGACATCGAACGCGGCGGGGTGTTCGCTTCCCTGCTCGGAACGATGGAACTGCTGGCGGAAAGGGAACGGGAACTTGTCGCTGGTTTCGTTGTCAATAAGTTCCTGGGCGATGAAGAGCTTTTGCGGCCCGGGCTGGCCTTAATCGAGGAGCGGACAGGCCGGCCGGTGCTGGGCGTGTTGCCTTACCTGCGCGATCTCCACCTCGACGAAGAGGACTCGGTGAGCCTGTCCGGGCGGGGAAAGACGCCGGTTCCGGGCGACCTGGCGGTGGCGGTCGTCCGTTTGCCCCGGATATCCAACTACACTGATTTTCTGCCCCTCGAGACCGAGGACGGGGTAGCGCTGCGTTACGTCGACCGCCCGCAAGAACTGGACGGCGCGCACATGGCCATCCTTCCCGGCAGCAAAGAGACGCTGGCCGACTTGGCCTGGCTCAACCGCCGCGGGCTGGAGCGGGCGCTGCGCGGCTTCGCCGCCCGGGGAAAGCCCTTGCTGGGCATTTGCGGCGGCTTCCAGATGCTCGGCCGGACCATCCGGGAGGGGGAGACGACGGTTTCAGGGCTTGGCCTGCTGCCCGTGCACACCCGGTTTGCGCCCGAGAAGCGCACTGTCCAGGCGAGCGGCGTCACGGCCGGCGGGGTTTGGGGTATTCCGGGCGGGCTTCCCGTCCGGGGATACGAGATCCACATGGGGTTCTCCGAGGTATGCGGGGGAAGACCGTGCTTCCTGCTCGACGGGCAGGGAACAGGCATCGTGCCTGAAGGCTGCGCCGCCGAAGAAGGTTACGTGGCGGGGACTTACCTGCACGGGTGCTTCGACGCTGACGCCTACCGGGCGCACTGGATAGCAGCCGTGCGCCGCATTGCGGGACTGCCGGCCCGACCATCCATACAGCCGCGGTTTGCCGCGCGCCGGCAGAAGGACCTGGACCGGATCGCCGACCTGCTGGCGGAAAGAATCGGGGTGGAGCGGCTGGATGGAGTTCTTGGCCTCTAGAGCCGGCGTAATCCTGGCCGCCCTGATCCTGGACCGGCTGCTGGGCGATCCCCGCCGGCTTCCGCACCCTGTCCGGCTGATCGGCCGCTTGATCGCTTCCGGCGAATCCCTGCGGCGCCTGCCGCTGCCGGCGCGCTGGTCAGGAACCCTGCTGGCCCTGGGCGTGATCACGGCAGCCGGCGGAACGGCCTGGCTGCTGGTTAATCTGGGGCGGACGGCGGGCCTTTGGTGGGGCCTGGGTGTTGAAACCCTGCTGGTTTACCTGGCCGTTGCCCCTTGTTCCCTGGCCGGCGAGGCGCTCGCGGTGGACGCCGCCCTGCAACACGGCAACCTGCCGGGCGCGCGCCGGAGACTGGCGATGATCGTCGGGCGCGACACCGCCGGGCTTGATGAACGGGAGGTCCGCCGGGCGGTGGTGGAGACGGTGGGCGAGAATACGGTCGACGCGGTGCTTTGCCCCGTTTTCTATGCGCTTCTCTTCGGCCCGGTGGGAGCCTGGGTTTACAAGGCTGTCAGCACGCTGGATTCGATGATCGGTTACCGGCACGAGCCGTACCGTGATTTCGGCCGGGCCGCCGCCCGGCTGGACGACCTCGCCGCCTTTGTCCCGGCGCGGTTGGCCCTCTTTTTCGTGCCAACGGCGGCCCTGTTATCCGGCCTGTCGGCACGGGACGCCTGGCGGGTGGGCTGGCGGGACCGTTTGGCCCACCCCAGTCCCAACGCCGGCCACGGGGAAGCGCTGTTCGCGGGGGCGCTCAAAGTTCGTCTCGGCGGGCCGTCAACCTACCACGGGATGCCCTCGGAAAAACCGTACCTCGGCGCGGAATTTCCGGCGCCCGGGCGGTCAGCCGTGCGCCGGGCGGTGACCCTGCTCTGGGCGACCACCTGGCTGTTTGCCGTAGCGGGCTCGGCGGTTCTGGTGTTCCTTGGCTTATTTTAGCAAAGGTGGGAGAAGGGCTGGTCTTAACGATGGCGCAACAATCGCCCGAAGTAGTGCTGGTCCTCGGCGGCACCCGGAGCGGGAAGAGCGACTGGGCCAGGCACTATGTCGAAAACCGCTACCGGAAGCCGGTCTTCCTGGCCACGGCCCGGGATGGCGATGCGGAGATGGAGGCGCGCATCGCCCGCCACCGGCGGGAGAGAGGCGGGGAGTGGGGCCTGGTTGAGGAGCCGATGGAGATCGCGGCCGTGTTAACCGATCCCGCCCGGCGGCCCGGGGCCGATGCGATCCTGGTCGATTGTCTGACCATGTGGCTGACCAATATCGTCCTGACCGAGGGGGAGACGGCGGTCGAACGCCGCACCGCCGAACTGTTGGCGGCGCTGCGTGATCCGCCCTGTTCTGTAGTGCTTGTCGCCAACGAGGTCGGGATGGGGATTGTACCCGAGCACGAACTGGGCCGGTGGTTCCGGGACGCGGCAGGCCGGCTGAACCAGCAGGTGGCCGGCCTGGCGCGCCGCGCAGTCCTTGTCATTGCCGGTTTGGCCCTTGATCTTAAAAATGAATAAGGTGGGAGAGAGAGGAGAAAATGCAATCCACGTCCCTTTCTGAAATCATCAGTGCCATCCGTCCGGTTGACCCCGACCGCCTGCGCGCGGCCCAGGACCACCTGGACAACCTGACCAAGCCGCGCGGGAGCCTCGGCATGCTTGAAGAGATCGCGGCCCGGATGGCGGCCCTGAGCCGGGAAGTCAGGCCGGCCGTCCGTGCGGCAAGGATCTTTGTCTTTGTGGGGGATCACGGGGTGGTGGAAGAGGGCGTTTCGGCCTACCCTCCCGAAGTCACCACGCTTATGGTCCACAACTTCCTTGCCGGGGGCGCGGCTATCAACGTGCTGGCGCGCCGCGCCGGGGCCGAGGTGCGCGTCGTCGACGTAGGCATGCGGGACAGGGTTGATGTCCCGGCACTGATTAACCGCAACGTACGGCGGGGCGCCGGCAACATCGCCCGCCGGCCCGCCATGTCGGTGGAGGAAGCGATGCAGGCCCTGATGGCGGGGGCGGAGATGGCTATGCAGGCGGACAGCGAGGGAAGCACCCTGATTGGGCTTGGCGAAATGGGGATCGGCAATACGACTCCTTCGGCGGCCCTGTACGCGGCCCTGTTGCCCTGTGCGCCGCGGGAAATTGTCGGAAAGGGCACCGGGCTGGATGCGGCCGGCGTCGCGCGGAAGATCGAGACGGTAGCCACAGTGCTGGCGGTCAATCAGGAGCGCCTGACCGACCCTCTGTCCACCCTCGCGGCCGTAGGGGGCCTGGAAATCGCGGCCATCGCCGGCTGCTGCCTGGGGGCGGCCGCCTGCGGCCTTCCGGTGGTGGTGGATGGTTTCATCTCGGGAGCGGGAGCCCTGGCGGCGATGCGCATGGCCCCGGCGGTCCGCGACTACCTGTTCTTCTCGCACGTCTCGGCCGAAGCGGGACACAAGCTCTATTTTAACCGCGAGGGCTTGCGCCCCATGCTGGACCTGGACATGCGCCTGGGTGAAGGGACGGGAGCCGCTATCGGGATGCAAATCATCACGGACGCGGTGGCGATCTACAACGAGATGGCCACCTTCGCCGACGTCGGCATCGAGCCGGGAGCCTAAAGTTGCGCGGGTTGATTACAGCCATCCGAACCTTGACGGTCGTACCTGTCCCGGGACGCGACGCCTCGCGGCTGGCGGACGCGCTGCCGTACTTTCCTGCGGTCGGGGTCATCCTTGGGGGTCTCGTAACCCTTGGGGGGCAGGGGTTGCTGGCCGCCGTCCCCGGGTGGACGGCAGGGGCGGCGTCCGTCATGCTGCTGGCGGAAATGCTGCTGACGGGGGCGATCCATACCGACGGCCTGGGCGACGCCGCCGATTCCCTGGGGGCGGGACGCGACCGGGGGCGGGCCCTGGCCATTATGAAAGATCCCCGGCAGGGCAGTTTCGGCGTCGTAGCCATCGCCCTCTCGCTGCTGTTTAGATGGGTAGCCTACGCACGCCTTCTGGAAGGGGCCGACGGATGGGGACTCGTTATCGGGGCCTTTGCTGTATCGCGGGCGGGCACAGCTCAATTGGCCGCCTTCCAGCCTTACGCCCGAGCGGAGGAGGGAACGGGCCGGCCCTTTGTCGGCGAAGGGCGTATCCTGCCGGTGGCTGCGGGGTGGCTGATTACTGCGGGAATCGCCGTGTTTATTGCGAAGTGGGCCGGCTTGGTGGCATTGGGCCTCGGTACGGGTTTTGCCTGGGCTTTTGGGTGTTGGTGCCGGGGGCGTTACGGCGGCGTAACGGGCGATCTGCTGGGGGCACATACGGAAATATCTCTGGTTCTCGCCCTGTTTTTACTGGCTGTCTTGCACCGGTAAAGGCCTCGGGCGCGCCGCCTGCCGGCGTACCCGGGGCCTGTTCAATTCAGCGTGGTGAACCTCCCGGATTACTCTTCGACCTCTTCCTGGACCCGGTCGTGGTCCGCACCGTTGTCAGTTTCACTCTCTGCCGCGCCGTCCTCCGCCTGGCCCCCCTCTTCCTCGTCACCGGCGTTCTCCCGGGCCAGGACCTTGCCGTCTCCGGCGTCGACCTTAACATCCTTTACTCCCTGGGTCGTCTTGACCTCCACGCTGTAGACCAGGTTCCCGTTTTCGTTGTCGAGTTCGGTCTTCAGCGCCGTTCCCGGCACGGCGGCCAGCGCGGCGGCCTGCGCCTGTGCGGGGCTGATCTTCGCCTTCCCCTGCAGGGCCGCGGCCTCGGCGGCCTCATCCGCGGCGTCCTTCGCCTGCTCCTCGTTCTTGTCCTGCGGGTCGGCGACCTGGATGCCGGCCCGATAGGACGGTTGCTCCTGCCGCTGTTCCTGGGCGACCGCAGCCGGGGCGGCCTTTGCCGGCGCGTTCTGCGCCCAGGCGGCGCTCAGCCCGCCCGCGCCGCCGAGCAGGAGCACGCCGGAAGTGACGTAAGCCAGGATTTTCTTATTCATGGTGATCCCCCTTCAAAGTATTATTCACTGTTCGTTCCGGCACTGTTCGTTCCGGACTGTCCCATCGCTGTTGGTGTTCCCTCACACCGGTCAACCCTCCTTTCCCTGGATTCCCTGCCGGTGTTTTTCCTCGGCAGGGATAATGTAACCCGGGACGATGAGAAGGACATTAGAAGAGGATTGGAAAAGGATTAGAATTGACTCTAAGCGTTTTCTAATCTCCAGGGTGTACAATCGGTCGGGGTGAAGTGACGGTGAACGAGCAAACGGAGACGGCGCGCATCCTGATCGTCGAGGACGAAGCCAGCCTGGCGCGGGCCCTGCAACTGGAACTCGAACACGAGGGCTACCGGGCGGAGACGGCCGGCAACGGGTACGAGGCCGCGGCCCGGGCGGCCGAGGGCGGCTGGGACCTGATCCTGTTGGACATCATGCTTCCCGGACTGGATGGCTTCGAGGTCTGCCGGCGGGTGCGGGAGCGCTCCGCCGTGCCGATCATTATGCTGACGGCGCGCGACGCCACGGGAGATAAGGTGACCGGCCTGGACGCCGGAGCGGACGACTATGTGCCCAAGCCCTTCGCCATCGAGGAACTGCTGGCGCGCATCCGGGCCCGCCTGCGCCGCGCGGCGCCCGCGGGCCGGGACGGGGACCGGCTGGTGGTCGGCGATCTCGTGATCCGCCGGGACACCCGGCAGGTCGAGCGGGCCGGCCGGCCGGTCGCCCTGACGCGGCGGGAGTTCGATCTCCTGGCCTACCTGGCGGAGAACGCCGGGCTGGTCCTGACGAGGGAAATGATCCTCAACGGCGTCTGGGGCTACGACTATTACGGGAACACGAATGTCGTGGACGTTTACATCCGCTATTTGCGGGCGAAGGTCGACGAACCCTTCGCGACACGTCTCATTCATACGGTGCGCGGCATCGGCTACACCCTGCGGGAGGAGGGCTGAAGGGGTGCGCTCGCTTTCATGGCGCCTGACACTCTGGTACGCCGCGGTCCTGCTGACCGTCCTGTCCATCTGCGGGGCGGTGGCCTTTTGGGGGGTGCGCTATATCCTTTTCACCGGGGCGGCGCGCGAGGCGGAGGCGGCGGTGGCCACCATCCAGCGCCTGACGGGAGGGGGTAACGAGCAGGGTGACTACAATCATATGGATCTGGATGATCCCGAGTTCGCGACCGTTCTGGGAAGTAACCTGTTGTGGGTACAGATCACGACGCCCGACGGCCGGGTGTTGAACCGCTCCCACGCGCTGCAGGGTGATGTGCGGGCCCCGGCCTACCTCGGCCCGGCCGTACAGGGGCGTCTGGGGGATCAGGACGTGATCCTGGTCGGCGGGCAGCTCGCCGACGGGGTGCGCCTGCAGGTGATCCGCCCCCTGGAGCGGGAGGAGAAGTTTCTCGCCACCCTGACCAGGGTTTTCATCCTGGTGGCGCTGGCCGGCCTGGTGCCGGCCGTCGTCGGCGGGCGGGCCATCGCCCGCGCCGCGCTGCGGCCGGTCGAGACCCTGACCCGTACGGCACGGGACATCACGGCCAGCGACCTGAGCCGGCGCATCCCCCTGCGCGGACCGCGCGACGAGCTTTACGTCCTGGGGGAGGCCGTCAATGCGATGCTCGGACGCCTGGAGGACGGCTTTTCCCGCCAGCGGGAGTTTGTCGCCGCGGCTTCGCACGACCTGCGCACCCCGCTGACCGTGGTCCGCAGCTACGCCGACCTCCTGGCCCGCTGGGGCGGGAACGACCCCCGGGTCGTCGCGGAGTCGTCCCGGGCCATCGGCCGGGCGGCGCAGACCATGGAACGGCTGGTCAACGATCTGCTGCTCCTCGCCCGCGTCGACGCGCGGCCGCCGCTTAAGACCGCGCCCCTGGCACTGGACGAACTGGCGCTGGAGACGGTGCAGGAGGCCGGGGCCGTGGCCCCGGGGGTGGCCGTGGAGCTGGGAGCGGTGACCCCGGTCACGGTGACGGCCGACGAGGCCTGCCTGCGCCGGGCCGTATGGGCCCTGGTGGACAATGCTATCAAGTACGGCGGGGGGCGGGTGACGGTCTCCGTGGCCCGCGACGGCGGGGAGGCCGTTCTGGCCGTGGCCGACAACGGCCCCGGCATCGACGCCGCGGACCTGCCCCGCATCTTCGAGCGCTTCTACCGCGCCGACCGCGCCCGCGGCCGGGAGGGCGGCTTCGGACTCGGCCTCTCCCTGGCCCGGGGCATCGTCGAGGCGCACGGGGGACGGCTGGAGGCGGAGAGCGCGCCCGGCCGGGGCAGCCGGTTCACAATCCGGCTCCCCGCGGCCCTCGTGTCCGCCTCCCGTCCGGGCGAAGAAACGGGGACCGCTCATCACGGGGGGCCGAGGCAACGTCTGTAGCTCTTTGATGCCCTGTTGTTGTCCCGGGCAATTATGAGGGCCTTGCCGCTGCGGCAAGGCCCCTGGCCGGTCAACTATACGGTCTGCGGCTACACGCCTTCGCTGGTGGACTTGTCGTTTCTGACACAAAACTCGTCAACAAAGCTGGGAACGAGGTAGATCAGGGCCGCCAGCCCCAGGCCGGCCATATAGGCCGAAAAGGTGGTCCCATGGATCCCCGCCACGGTCTCCATCCCGTAGGCGAAAAACGAGTAGACAATGAGTGCCGATCCAACAACCAGGGATAGGAACGTCCGCATAACCTGAGCCCTCCCTTCGATTATTGAAACCAACCTCATGTTTGACGATAGCCCCCGCCGGTGATGGGGTCAAGTTGCAAAAGACTTTCGAAAAAGGGCTTTAGGACAGGTTGAAGACCTTAGACCGCCCCGCAGCGGACCGCAAGGCCTGTAAAAGGAAATCACCATGGTTTCGCCCTTTCATAAGGCAAGATAACACCGGCACGCCGGCCCGATCAGGGCAACGGCCGGAACCCGACCGCCAGAGGACCACGCGGACCAACCAGGTATTCGAGCGCCCGGAGGAGAATAGACCTGGGGTTAAGGTAAGGGAGGCGCGGAACTTGATTACGTCGATGAAGGTCACGATGGTCTGTGAGAACACGGTGGGCACGCCGGCCGGCCTCACCGGGGAGTGGGGGCTGGGTATGCTGGTGGAGATCCCGGGGCTCACGGTCCTTTTCGACACCGGCGCCCAGGGCGCCCTGGTCCCCAACGCGCGCACGCTGGGCATCGATCTGGACAGAGTCGACGTGGTGGTCCTGAGCCACGGCCACTACGACCATACCGGCGGCCTGCCCGCCTTCCTGCGGTACCGCCGCCGGCGGCTGCCCGTCGTCGCCCACCCGGACGTATTTACCCCGAGGTTCATCCGCGAAGACGGCGGGTTGCGGCACATCGGGGTGCCCTTCCGGCGCGTGGAGCTGGAGAGCCTCGGCGCGGACTTCCAGCTCGGGGCCGGCCCGCGCGAACTGGCGCCGGGCCTGTTCGCCGGCGGGGAGGTGCCGCGCCGCCTGAGCTTTGAGAAGGGCGACCGGCGCCTGGTGCTGCTGGACGGGGAACGGGAGAAGCCCGATCCCCTGCGCGACGACCTTTCCCTTTACGCCGTAACCCCCCGGGGGCTGGTGATCATCCTCGGCTGCGCCCATGCCGGAGTGGCCAACATTGTCACGCACGCCCGGGAGGTTACGGGCGTGGAAAGGGTGCACGCCATTATCGGCGGGACCCACCTGGGGGCGGTGGACCCGGCACAGCAGGAAGCCACCGTGGACTACCTGCGGGCGCTGGACGTCGAACTGTTGGCCGCCAACCACTGCACGGGGCTCCCCATGGCCGCCGCCCTGGCGCGCGTTTTCCGGGAGCGTTTCCGCTTCGCCCCGGCGGGGAGCAGGTTCGTTCTGCCTTTTGGGTACTAGAAAATAGGGCCCCGGGAGACCCCGGGGCCCGTGGCGGTCGCCTCGGTGCCGGCCTACCTGGCGGTCAGGGCGCGGACGAGCATAGATGCCGCCTCGCCCCTGGTGACCGTGCCCTCGGGGCCGAACCGGCCGCCGGCCTGCAGGGTCAGGTAGCCCATGGCCAGGGCGGCGGCGACGTAGCCGCGGTCGGCCTGGGAGACGGCCGCCGCGTCGCCCGCCTTAAGGTTGAAGATCTCGCCGTGGCGCGCCAGCGGCCCGAAGCCCTGGCTGTTGACCAGCCAGCGCGCCGCCTGCAGCCTGGTTACCGGGGAAGCCGCCTTGATATCCTCGCCGGCGGCGATAATCCCCAGGGCGCGGGCCCGTTCGATAAGCTGCTTGTCGTCCTCTTTGGCCAGGGGCCGGTACCCGTCCCGGTCGGCGGAGGCGACCAGCCACGCCAGCAGTTCGCCGCCCGTGACCCGGTCGTTGGGCCGAAACCGCCCGTCCTCGGCCGAAACAATGCCCTGGTCGGCCAGGAGCTGGATGTCCCTGGCGGCCGGGTGGCCGGCGATGTCCGTAAACTCGGCCTTGCGGCCGGCGACCGGCTTCCCTTCACTGTCCAGTTCCTGGCCGGTCCTGGCGTCCAGGACTCCCATCGGCCAGCCGGTGGGGTGGTAGACCAGGAAGTACTTGGGCCGGTCGGGGCCGTCGGGGTAGCGCTCGAAGGCCCGTGCGTACTCGAGCAGCAGCGGATGCTTCTCCAGGTAGAGGGCAGCCGCCTTGGCCTTGTCGATGAGACCGGCGGGCGCCGGGAAGGATGTGTCCCACCACCCCATGTTGTAGTTGGTGACCTCCCCGGTGGTGGAATTGACGGTCACGTTAAAGCCGTTGGCGGGGTACACGACGCCGTTCACCAGGCGGGCGTACTCCAGCGAATAGGCGCGGGGACTCTCGTCGCCGAACTTGGCCCAGGGGCCGATATCCTTATTGCAGCGGCGGAACGTAACCTGCCCGGCGCGTTCCGGCTGTTGTTGCTTGATGAACTCCTCCGCGAGCTTCCGCGCCTGGTCCTCGCTGACCTTTACTTCGGGCTTCTTCAGGTAGTCCTCGGGATCCAGGTTTTCATAGGTGGAAAAGCCCAGCAGTTCGCCGGTGGCGGCGTCGACCCGGATCTCGACCGTGCGCTTCTTTTCCTTGTTACTGTAGCTGAAGTTCCAGGCCTTGGCCCCCGGCACCTCCCAGTTCTGCCACAGGCGCTTGCCCGTGAGCTGCATTCCGTCCGGCAACGGGTAGGCCGCCTCGGCCTTCGCCTGCGCCTGCTCGGCGGTCAGGAGCCGCCCCAGCTTTTCCACCGCCGCCTGCTCGGCATCCGAGAGGGGCTCCTCCTTCTTGGCGCGGGAGTACATCGGTTCCCCGCCGCCCCCGCCGTAGCCGCCGATGTCTAAATGGTACGGCCCTTCCCGGGGGTCCTGCACTTTGCCGGTGAGGGCGTCCAGGATGAAGTTCCCGTCCTTTACCTGGTAGACCAGCTTGGGACGCTCTCCCGTATCCCGGTCGCGCGGGCCGTAGTAGGCGTAGGCCAGCTCCAGGCCCTGGCCGGTGAAGATCGCCGCCGCGCGGTCGGCCGAGATGCGGCCCGAGGGATCGGGCACGTCCAGCTTGTCTTCCCAGTTGACGTTGAAGTGCTGCATCTCGCCGGTTTCGGCGTTGACTACCACCCGGATTTCGTTGCCGGTGACCGGGATGCCTTTTACCGTCCGCGCGAAGGTGAAGTTGTAGACCACCGGGTAAGTGCGGTCCTTCAGCGGGAAGATAATGGGTTCCTCAAAGGGCCTTTCCGGCACCAGCTTGCACTGGGCGAACTTCTCGGGGAGTAGCCCGCGGGCCACCTTCTCGGCGACGGCCTGTGCCTGGGCCCTGGTATAGGCCGGCATTCCGCTGTAGCGCCCGGACGGCGAGCCCTGCCATATGTTCAGGTGAATGATCTCGCCGGTGTCGGCGCTGATCGTCACGTTGCACGATCCGCCCGGCTCTCCTTTTTTGCTCCAGCGCAGCTCCCATACCCCGCGGCCTTCGTACTCATTGTAATCGGAGTTGAACTCGTCGAACCTGCCGACGTCGGGGTAGGCCTCCTTGGCGATCCGGATGGCCTGTTCCAGCGTGACCTTGTTCTGCGCCGCGGCCGACGCGGCAACGGCCGGCGCCGGACCCGCGGCGAGCGCCGGTGCCGGGAGCGCCCCGGGCAGGAGCAGGCTGGCGGCGGTCACGGCCACGACCAGCCGCCGGCGGCACCCTTTAAGCAAAGCTATCCCCTCCCTGTCAAATTTTTCATCGCATATATTTAAGGCCGTTCACCGCCGAAAAATGACAGGTGCCGGCCAAATGATAAAGGCCCCCGGGCGGACCCGGAGGCCGGTCGCGGATTAGTCCGTGGGCCGTGCTTCAGTCGTAGCAGCCCTTGCGCAGTACCTTGTACATGACATAGACCGAGGCGAGCCAGAGGAATGCCAGCCCCACGAGGGCGATCGCGGCGGCGACGGGCTGGGCGGCCGCTGCGGCGGCGATCAGGGCCGCGCCGTAACTGGTGAAGAGGACGGCGTTGACAATAACGGCGACCACGGCGAGGAGGGCCAGGACGCACTTGTTCACGTTGCTCCCCCCTTTCCTTTGGGTTCGGAGGGCCCTCTCCATAGCATATGCCGCACCGATGCCAGGAGTTACCACCAGGGAGGAACCGGGGGCCGGAGGGCGAATAGGGACCGGGAAAGCTGTGGCGCGACGGGGGTGGAAGCGTTGGACGCACCGGCCGGATCGACGGGCGAACTGCTGGCTGCGCTGAGCACGGCTCTGGATTTCACGGCCCGCGGCCTTTCGGCTCACCACCGGCGGGTGGCCTATGCCGCCCTGGAAGTGGGGAAGGCCGCCGGCCTGGGGACCGCCGAAACCGGGCGGGTCTACACCGCGGCACTGATTCACGACCTGGGGGCGCCCACTTTTGTCGAAAAGATGGAGCTGCACCGCTTCGAGGTCGCCAGCCCCTTCGAGCACTGCGCGCGGGGAGCCGCCCTGGCGGCGGCGATTCCCGGCCTGGAAGGAGTGGCGGAGGTCATCCTCAGCCATCACGACCGCTGGGACGGCGCCAACCCGAGCGGCCTGGCGGGGGAGGCCGTTCCCGTGGAGAGCCGGCTCATCCACCTCTGTGACCGCCTGGATGTCCTGATCGACGCGAAACACTACATCCTGGACCAGGCAGACGTCATCCTGGCGCGCCTGAAGGACGGCGCGAAATCGCTCTTCGACCCCCTGCTGTACGAGGCCCTCGAGGACGTGGCGGCGCGGGAGTCTTTCTGGCTCGACCTCGTCTCCTGGAACCTGCCCGAGCTCCTGCGGGAGAAAGCAGGTCCGCCGGTGCCGGAACGGGACGGGGCCGCGTCCCTGGCCGGCATCGCCGGGATGTTCGCCCGCGTCGTCGACAGCAAGAGCCCCTTCACCCACCGGCACTCCCGCCTGGTGGCCCGGGTGGCCGGGGAGCTGGCCGCGCGCCTGGGCTTCGGCGCCGCGGAGCGGGAACGGGTGTATATCGCCGGGCTCTTGCACGACCTGGGCAAGCTCTCCGTCCCCGAGGCCGTCCTCGACAAACCGGGCCGGCTGGCGGCCGCCGAGTACCGCGTGATCAAGCGCCATACCTATTACACCTACCATATCCTGCGGCGGGTTCCCGGCCTGGAAGAGATCGCCGGCTGGGCGGCCTACCACCACGAGCGCCTCGACGGGCGGGGCTACCCTTTCCACCTGCGGGGGCAGGAACTGTCGACCGGCGCCAGGCTGATGGCCGTCGCCGACCTCTTCGCCGCCCTGGTCGAGGACCGTCCCTATCGTCCGGGCCTGCCGCGGATGCAGGTGGAGAGCATCATCCGCGACCAGGTGCGCGACGGCGCCGTCGACGGGGACATCGCCAGCGTCCTGCTGGCCGGCTACGAATCCTTCGCCGCCCTGGACGAGGTCTTTCGGCCATGACAGGGTGTTCCACCGGACTTTCATACGGGTTTTGGCATCTGGCCAAAGACGCTCATTATAAAAGTGCAGGGCTCCAACTTGGATATCGAGTCCTTGATGGAGAGTGCCCGGCGCATAAGGGTCGATAGGCGGTTACGGGCGCTCCTTGCGAAAACGACATTGCCAGGGGGGCCGGACGCGTAAGACTGCAACGTGTCAGTTAATCCAGGGCCTTCCGTTTGGGTGGGTCAATTCCCTACCGGTGCCAGTGGGTCAAAGAGTAAGTCGTTGACAGGGGTACCAGTATCAGACCAGGAGCAAACACCAGGTTTACCACGACGGCGTCTACGACCCCAGCTCTCCAAAGATATGCTACAGCAGTGTCATAACCGTGAAATAGCACTCTCTCACCGGCCAGGCTCTCCCGGTCAGTTGTTGTTTGTCGG
>JASEER010000016.1 GCA_030019475.1 Thermoanaerobacterales bacterium
ATGATTTTCCAGTTTGACCCCCTTGACTGTTGCACCGTGAGTCTTACTTAAAACTGTTCTTCATGGTCAGGTTGTATACATTCCGCCGCGGCACCCCGTAGCGGCGGGCCACCTCTTTCACGGCCTCGCGCCGGTCGGCCCCGGACGCCACGAGTTCCTCGACCGCCGCCCGCAGGTCCTGCTGCCCGCAGGCTTCCGCCGCGCCCCCGGACGCCGCCCCTTCGATGACCAGGGTGAATTCCCCGCGCGGTTCCCGCTCCCGGAAGTGGGCCAGGGCCTCAGACAGGGTGCCCCGGAAGACCTCCTCGAACTTCTTCGTCAACTCCCGCGCCACCGCCACCCGCCGGTCCCCCATCACGGCCAGCAGTTCCTCCAGGGTGCGCACGACCCGGCGCGGCGATTCGAAGACGACCAGCGTCCGCGTCTCGCGCGCCAGCTCGGCCAGGACCTTCGCCCGGCCCTTACGCGGCAGGAAGCCCTCGAAGGCGAAGCGCGCCGTCGGCAGCCCGGACACGACCAGGGCCGTCAGGGCCGCCGAGGCCCCCGGGATGGCCACGACCGGCACTCCCTCCGCCACGGCGCGGGCCACGAGCGCCGCCCCGGGGTCGGATACCCCCGGCGTCCCCGCGTCGGAGACAAGGGCGATCGACCGCCCATCCCGCAGCCGGGCCAGGAGTTCCTTTCCCCGCGATTCCCGGTTGTGGGCATGGTAGCTGACCAAGGGGGTGGGGATATCATAGTGGGCCAGCAGCTTCCGGGTCCGGCGGGTGTCCTCGGCGGCGATCAGGTCGACCTCGCGGAGGACGCGCAGGGCGCGCAGGGTGATGTCTTCCAGGTTCCCGATCGGCGTCGCGCAAAGGTAGAGAGTCCCCGGATCCATCGCCGCTCCCTCAGTGCTTTTCCCGCTCCCCGCCCAGGACTTTGACCTCGGCGGCCGGGAACTCCCGCACCTGCTTGGACTGCTTCAGCTCAACGCTGACGGTGTGCTTGAAGATGTTGACGCCCGTGACCCTGCCCTCGCCCTCAGGGGTCTTGACCCGCGCCCCCGCTTCCGGGCATTCTTCGCGGGCATCCTCATAAACCTCGTTTTCATATTTCAGGCAGCACATGAGCCGGCCACAGATGCCGGAGATCTTCGTCGGGTTGAGGGATAGGTTCTGGTCCTTGGCCATCCGGATGGAGACCGGGGTGAACTCCCGCAGCCAGGTCGCACAGCATAGCTCACGCCCGCAGCAGCCCAGCCCGCCCATCATCTTCGCCTCGTCACGTACCCCGATCTGCCGCAGTTCGATGCGGGTGCGGAAGACCGAGGCCAGGTCCCGGACCAGTTCCCGGAAATCGATCCGCCCCTCGGCGGAAAAGTAGAACACGATCTTGTTGCCATCGAAGGTGTAGTCCACGCCGATGAGCTTCATCGGCAGGCCGTGCGCCACGATCTTTTCCTGGCAGATCTTGAAGGCCTTTTCTTCCTTCCGGCTCAGTTCTTCCAGCCGCTGCCGGTCCTCCGCGTCGGCTTTGCGGACGACGGGCTTGAGCGGCTGGTCGCCGCCGTCAGTCCGGGGCTTGGAGCCCTGTACGACCTCCCCGTACTCCATGCCGCGCACCGTCTCAACAATCACCCCGTCGCCCGGCTTCAGCTCCAGCGTCCCGGGATCGAAGAAGTATATCTTGCCCGCCTTCTTGAAGCGGACCCCCACAACTAGCCCGGTCATGAAAACCTCCTTGAAATCGGTAATTGGAAATTGGAAATTGCTCTCTACCGGCTACAGGTTTTTAATTTCAAGGTACAATACCTCGGCCAGGAGGCGCGGGTTGGCGTTCGCCGCGAGTCGCGCCCGGGCCTCTTCGACGGCCGCTACGCGGGCGGCGAGGGCACGGCTGCCAAGCCGGGCGCTCTGCTCCCGGATTTCTTCCAGGCGATCGGCGTTGACGATCCCGTCGGCCGTCCCCGTCTCCCGCCACCAGAGAAGGTCCCGGTACCAGAGCGAAAACCACTCGAGCCGCCGCGCCAGTTCGTCCCGGGTGCGCGTCTCCCCGGCGACGGCCAGCAATTCCGCTATTCCCATTCTGTCAATTTCTCCGGCCAGCCAAACGGCCTGCGCCAGCCCTTCGGCATCGTCCTCGCCCCGCGCCAGGGCCAGGGCCCGTCCGAGGCTGCCCTCGCAGCGCGCCGCCCAGACCGCCGTCCTCTCCCCGCTGAAGCCGTGGCGGGCCAGCCCTTCGAGCACCTCGTCCTTCGCCAGCGGACGGCAGGGCAGCCCCAGGCAGCGCGAGCGGACGGTGGGCAGGAGGCTGTCCGGCTGGTCGGTGACCAGCAGGAAGACGGCCGGGCCGCTGGGTTCCTCCAGGGTCTTCAACAGGGCGTTGGCCGCCTCGGCGGTCAGGCGCTCGGCGCCCTCCAGAGTGACGACGTGCCGCTTCCCGTAGGGCCGGTAGCGCATGGCGTGCTGCAGTTCCCTTACCGCGCCGATGCCGATGCTCTTCGTTTCGGCGGATACCCGGTGCCAATCGGGGTGGGTGCCGGCCAGGGCCAGGCGGCAGTCCCGGCAGCCGCCGCAGGCCTCGTCCCCGCCGGCCGGCGCCGCGCAGAGCAGGGTGCGGGCGAAGGCCCGGGCGAGCATGCGCTTGCCCACCCCGGGCGGGCCGTAAAAGAGGTAGGCCTGGGCGACCCGCCCGTTGCGCAAGGCGGCCTGCAGGGCGCGCCGTACGATTTGCTGGCCGATGACCTCGGAGAATGACATTAGTCCAACAGCGCCTCGATCCGCTCCAGGATGCGTTCCGCCAGAACGGGGACCGGCAGGTCCGCCTCGAGGACCAGGTAGGTATCCGGCGCAGCCGCCGCCAGGGCCAGGTACCCGGCCCGCACCCGCTCGTGGAAATCGGCCGCCTCCCGCTCCAGCCGGTCGCGCCGGCCGTCCGCCAGGCGCAGCCGGGCCTCGTCCACCGGCAGGTCGAGGACCACGGTCAGCGCCGGGTAGAGCCCGCCCGTCGCCAGGTCGTTGATCCGCCGCAGCAGTTCCAGGTCCAGCCCCCGCCCGTAGCCCTGGTAGGCCAGCGTCGAGTCGGCGAAACGGTCGCAGAGGACTACTGTCCCGCGCCGCAGGGCCGGGGCGATGACCTCCCGCACGCACTGGGCGCGGGCCGCAGCGTAAAGAAGGGCCTCGGTCTCGCCCGTCATCTCGGCGTTTTTGACGTCCAGCAGAAGGCGGCGGACCGCCTCGCCGAGCCGCGTGCCCCCGGGCTCGCGCGTCACCAGGACCTCCCGTCCCCGGCCGCGCAGCGCCTCGGCCGCCAGTGAGACCTGGGTGCTCTTACCCGCGCCGTCGACGCCCTCGAAGACAATAAACCGGCTGTTGATACGATCACCCATCCACGACCCGCAGGGCCGCAAGCTGTACGTCCTCGGCCGCCAGCGGCGCCCCCAGGGCCTTCTGTTCGTAAATATATTCTACCATTTCCGGGGTCACCTGTTCACCGGGGAGAATGAGCGGGTACCCCGGAGGGCTGATGCTCACCGTCTCGGCCGCCACCAGGCCCGCCGTTTCTTCAAGCGCCACCGTACGCTGGGGGGCCAGCCACGCCTCCCGGGGGGTCATACGCTTCGGCCCCGCCGCGGGCGGCACCGTGACGGGAACATCCCCGCTTTTGCACCGGCGCTGGGCGGCAATGGCCTCCACCTCCTCGCACAGGCGCCGGACATCCTCTTTGCGCGTGCCGAGGCCCACCACCGCCAGGACGCCCTGGACGTCGCCCATCTCCACCTCGACCCCGGTGCGATGCAGGAGGCGCACCGTCCTGTACCCGGTGATCCCGTACCCGCGAAGGGAGAAATAGACCTTGGTGGGGTCCTGCTCACCGCTCCGCGCCCTGAAAACCTCCACGCCTTCGGCGGACCCGAGCCGTTCGCGCAAGACGCCGGCCAGAGCCACCGCCCGGTCGACGAGGTCCCGCCCCCGGCGCGCCATCTGCCGCCGGGCGAGGTCCAGCGAGGCCATCAGGAGGTACGAAGGGCTGGAGGTCTGGAGCAGGGCCAGCGTCCGGGCGACGCGCCCGGCGTCCAGGCGGGGACCGGCCATGTGGAGCAGGGAGGCCTGGGTGAGGGCGCCGCCGAGCTTGTGCATGCTCTGTACGGCGGCATCGGCGCCGAGGGCCAGGGCGGCGGGAGGCATGTCGGGGTGGAAGGGCAGGTGCGGCCCGTGCGCCTCGTCCACCAGCAGGGGCAGCCCCCGGGAGTGAATGACGGCCGCCGCTTCGGCCGTGAGACCGGCCAGCCCGTGGTAGGTAGGGTGAACCGCCAGGCAGGCGGCGATGCCGGGGTCACCGTCCAGAGCGCGGGCCAGCGTAGCGGGGTCCGGCGCCCCGGGCAGGCCGAAGGCCGGCTCCGGCGACGGCGGCAGGAAGACCGGGTCGGCCCCCGACAGGACGAGGCCCGCCGCCACCGAGCGGTGAATGTGCCGGGGAAGGAGCAGCTTCTGTCCCGGGCGCAACGCGGCCAGGAGCAGCGCCTGAATCCCCGCCGTACTCCCGTTGACAAGGAAAAAAGTCCGGTCGGCGCCGTAAAGCGCGGCGGCAAGCGCCTGGGCCCGGGCGATGGGCCCGGACGGGCGCGAAAGGTCGTCCAGCCCGGGGAGTTCGGTCAGGTCCAGGCCCAGGAGGTCACCTGCCGGGGCACGGAGGGCGGACGGTGCCGCCCGCCCTCCGGAATGCGCCGGGAAGTGCAGGCCGGCCACCGCGCGGCGGCGGTGGCGCCGCAGGGCCTCGAAGAGCGGTGCCCGTCTCTGGTCCATTGCACCACCCCAAAACGGTAAAAAGGGAGACTGGTTATCGTCTCCCATGATGCTGCCTCTCAACTTTCAACCGCCAACCGCCCAACCGGCGAAGGATCGGGAACCTGTGGCTTCGCCCGCGTTAGTGCAGCGGCCGCTCCTCGTGCGGCTCCTCCTTCAGGGGTTTGGTCCCCAAATCCTTGCGCGCCGGCGGCCCCTGCCCGTTACGCCCGATAAGGATGGCACAGTCCGGGCAGACCGCGGCGCAGATGCCGCAGGCGATGCAGTTTTCGTCGGGCTCCACCGAAGGGGTGCCGTAGATGCCGAGCACCTTGGACCAGCCCAGACTGTTCTTCGGACACTTCTGGATACAGAGTCCGCATCCCTTGCACAAGCCGGGGAAAACGGTGAAGACTCCTTTGTTGAATTTGAACATGACTGGTTCAAACCCGTGCACCCGCTTGACCTCCTCGCATGACCTGCCCTACCAGTTCCATGCCCCGTTCCATAGCGCGGTAGTTCAATTCTCTCAGCTTGGGATCCTTGGCAAACTTGTAGCCCAGCCGTTTTTCAATGGCTTTCTTGGCGCTGTCAACGGCCACCACGCCCGAAGCCTGGATCACGGCCCCCATAATCAAAACGTTGAAAACCCGGGGGTGCAGTTCTTTCTTGGCCACCTCCACGCCCGGGATGGCGAGGACCTGCCGCGCCTCTTTCGGCAAATCTTCGGGCGAGGGTTCAGCCATTGTATCATAAACGTAGAGCGTCTCCGGCCCGGCGTAATGCGTGGTCCGGGGAACGGCCCGCTCGCTCAGGGCGACCACGATATCCCCTTTTTCGAACTTCGGGGCCCCGATGGGGCCGTCGCTGATCTGCAGGAAGGCCACCGAGACGCCGCCCCGCTGTTCGACGCCGAAGTTCGGGATGTAGAGCGCCTCCCGCCCCTCTTCGTAGGCCGCCTCGGCCAGAATCTCGGCCACCGCCTGGACCCCCTGGCCCCCCTCGCCGGCAATGACGATCTTTACTGTCTTAGCCATTGCCATCCCCTTCGGCGGCGGGTACCTTGATCTCCCCGACCGTGAAGTAGCTCGGCATCTTCTCCTCGAGGAAGGACCACGTCTCCTCGGCGTTGGTGCGCCAGTTCGTGGGGCAGGTGGAAAGGACCTCGACAAAGGAGAAGCCCCGGCCCTCGATCTGGTTTTGCAGGGCGCGGATCATTATCTTGGTCAACTGCTTCAGCTTGCTGACCGTTCCCCGCGCCACGTAGGCGCCCTCCGGGGTGATCGCCGCCACCATCTCGGGGCCCAGGAGCGGGGGGCCGGTGAGTTCCGGGTCACGGCCGTACGGGGTGGTCTCGGTCTTCTGCCCCGGCATGGTCGTGGGGGCCATCTGGCCGCCGGTCATGGCATACAGAGTATTGTTGATCAGGATCACGGTAATCTCCTCGTTGCGCGCCGCCGCGTTCACCAGGTGCTGCGCCCCGATGGCGTACCCGCCGCCGTCGCCCATATAGGCGACGCAGACCAGGTCGGGTTTGGCCCGCTTGATGCCCGTCATCACGGGAGTGGTCCGCCCGTGATGGGTCTGCACGGTGTCGACGTTGAAGAAGTCCCAGGCCAGGAGGCTGCAGCCGATGTCACAGCCGAAAATGGCCCGGTCCTGGATGCCCAGGTGGTCGATAGCCTGCCCCAGCGCGCGCAGGGCTATGCCGTGGCCGCAGCCGGGACAGAATTTGTGGGGCTTGGTGTCCCGCCGCCAGCTCCTGGGCATCGACGGTGCCGCAATGGCCAACTTTGAAACCCCCTTCTCCTAACTTACTAGCTCCCGCGCGTGGGCGGCGACTTCCTCCGGGGTGATCCCCACGCCCGGCTTGTAGTGGGACACCATTTCCACGGTCAGCCCGTAGAGGCCGTCGCGCAGGAGGCGCCCGAGCTGGCCGTAGGCCGACTCCACCACCAGGATGCGCCGCGTCCGCCCGGCGACGGCCCGCAGGGCGTCCACGGGGAGAGGACGCAGGGTGATGGGCCGGAAGTAGCCCACCTTCAGGCCCTCGTTCCGCAGCTGCTCCACGGCCTGCTTGCAGGCCCGGGCGACCACGCCGTGGGCCGCGACAACCACTTCGGCGTCTTCCGTGCCGAGATCGTCGTGCTCGACGATCTCCGGCGCCACTTTTTCGTACTCCTCGATGTAGTCCAGGAGCACTTCCTGGAGTTCTTCCTCCAGGTTGTAAGTATTCCGGTACTGGGCCGGCGGGCGGTCGACGCCCGGCGTCCCCGGCAGGCCGAGGAAGGCCTCGGGCGCCAGGAGTTCAATGCCCCGCTCCACCGGGTCGTAGATCGTAAGGGGTTCCCGCATCTTGCCCTGGTACCCGTCGGCGAGGATGAAGGTCGGGAAGCGGTAGCGCCAGGCGGTATTGAAGGCCTTGATCGTGTAGTCGTAAAGCTCCTGGTGCGTGGCCGTGGAATAGACAACCCGCAGCCCCTCGCCGTTCCCGCCGAAAGTCGTCAGGTTGACCTCCTGCTGGGAGTAGATGACCGTCCCGGTCGAGGGCCCGCCCCGCTGCATCACGGCGACCACCACCGGCAGGCGCATGGCCTCGGCCATTGACATGGGCTCCTGCATGAGCACGTTCCCCGGACCGGCGGTGGCGGTGAAGGCCTTCCGCCCGGCCATGACCCCGCCGAGGGTTGTGAACCCGGCTGAAAGCTCGTCCTCCGTCTGTAAGAACCCCTTGCCGTATTTCGGGGCCAGCCTGGTCCAGTAGTGCATGATCTCGTTCTGCGGGGTGATCGGGTAGCCGTACATAATGTCCGCCCGGGCGGCCAGGGCGGCCCAGGCGATGACTTCGTTACCGGTCATAAAGACCCTGCGTTCCCCTGTGATCGGGCTCCCCACTTCCTGTCCCTGGGGCACTAGAATACCTCCCCTGCAATGGCTTACCAGAAACCGCGGGGCATAAAGCGCTCCAGCGCGCGCACCGGGTGGCCCTCGGCGTCCCGTGGCCCAATCAGCGCCGCCACGGGGGCCACCGCCGTTGTGGCCACGACGGGAAGGCCCAGCCGGCGTCCCGCCTCGGCGACCACCCGCGCCCCCTCCTGCACCACCTCGGCCGTCGTCTCTTCGGCCAGGTGGGTGTTATTGATCAGCCCGTCCACGGGACCGATTTGCCGGACGTGCTGTGCGATGTCGTCGGCCGTCGCCGTCATCGGGCGGCTGACGTTGATGACGGCCCAGACCCTGAATGCCGGTTCGTCCTTGACCCCCTCGACGAGGTGGAGCGTCCGGGCGCCCCCGACGCCGTAGCCGACGTCGAAAATGATGTCCCCGGGGCGCCTCAAGGCCCACCGGGCGCCGGGTTTCAGGATGGTGCCCGCCTCGCCCAGGCCGGCCGTGTCCCGGGTTTCCCAGGCCACCACGTCTACGCCCCGTGCCGCCAATTCCTTCTGCAGGGGGCGCAGCGTGTAACACGGCTCGACAATGTCCAGGTCCACCAGGGTAACGGTGCGGCCCGCGCCCGCCAGATCGAGCGCCCGGTTAAGGGCGACCTCGCTCTTCCCGCTGGCGTACTCGCCGACATAGGCCTCCGCAACCCGCCCGTCCCCGGACCGTACCCCTATTGTTAGACAATTTTCGTCTATCATAAGCCTATCATCGAAACCCGTCAACAATTTTCCCGGCCCTTCCAGTGTATACATGGCCTAATGGCGCAAACACCGACAGGCCGCAACCTGAAGACGTTCAAAAACGGTTTTTCAACGGCCTCTAGAGCAGTAAAACCTTCGCCAGGATCAACAGGACCACTCCCGGAATTTGCAGAAGACCCGCGGTGAAGATGGTTACGGCATTGACGGCGATGTGCAGCCCGAACAGCGTTCCCGCGAGGTTCGTCAAAACCAGGAGAACCGTGCCCACGATCGCGTATCCCAATAGACGGCCCAGATACTTGACCGGGGTGACAAAGAAGCTGCCGACCAGGTAGAGGCCCGCCAGCCCCAGCAGGCCGAGCAGGATGGTCTTCCATTCCACGGCGCCCACCTCCAGGATTTAGCTTTGTCCCATAATATGAATGACGGGACAGGCTTAGAATCCCGGCACTGGACAACCTTCCCGGGAGGATGCCCGGGCAGCCCCCACCAAATTACGCGCCCGCAGGGCACTGATTTCGGCCGCAAGGCCGCTGGTTTCGCGCCTGCATGGTGCGCGTTTATACATCCCGCCGGCCCTCGATGGCCCGCGCCAGCGTACGGCCGTCGGCGTATTCCAGGTCGGCTCCCACCGGCAGGCCGTAGGCCAGCCGGGTCACCCTGACCCCCAGCGGGCGCAGCACTTTCGCCAGGTACAGGGCGGTGGCCTCCCCCTCCAGGTTGGCGTTGGTGGCCACGATGACTTCGTCGACGCCGCCTTCCCTGACCCGCGCCAGGAGGCGGTCGATGGTCAGGTTCTGCGGCCCGACGCCGTCCATCGGGGAAAGGCTGCCGTGAAGGACGTGGTACAGGCCCCGGTAGCCGTGGGCCTTCTCCAGGGCGACCAGGTCACGCGGCTGCTCGACGACGCAGATCAGGCGCCGGTCCCGCCCCGGGTCGCGGCAAAGGGCGCAGGGGTCCTCGTCGGTGATGTTGGCGCAAACCGAGCAGCGGCCGAGCTTCTCCCGCGCCTCAAGGATGGCCTGCGCCAGGTTGGCCGCCGCCTCCGGCGGGGCGGCCACCAGGTGGAAGGCCAGGCGCTGGGCCGTCTTCGGGCCGATGCCGGGCAGCCGGGACAGTTCCTCGATCAGCCGCGCCACCGGCCGGGCGTAGTGCATCGGCGGCCGCTCCTAGAAGAGGCCGGGCACCGACAACCCGCCGGTCAGCTTACCCATCTCCTGCGCCGCCATCTCGCGCGACTGGCGCAGGGCTTCGTTCACCGCCGCCAGGACGAGGTCCTGTAGCATCTCGACGTCCTGCGGATCCACGGCCTCCGGCTGGATGGTCACCGCCACGATTTCCTGCTTCCCGTTCGCCGTAACCTTTACCGCCCCGCCGCCGGCGGCGGCCTCCACGGTGCGCTCCCCGAGTTCCTCCTGCAATCGCGCCATGTCGGCCTGGAGCTTCTGCACCTGCTTCATCATCTTGTTGATCCCCAATGGCGATACCTCCTCCATCTAAGCTTCCCCGGCGGCACCGTCCCCAACACACCGGACCTGCCAGGGACCGGGGGCGATCTCCGCCATAACCTGTTCCAGGAAAGCCCGGTTCTCCGGGCGGTCTACCATGTCGTGGACAAAAGAGTCGTTGAACCGCAGAACCAGGCGCCCGGGCTCGATGTGGACCGCCGCCGCCCGGGCCAAAAAGCCCCCGATCGAGGGTCTCTTTTGGCGGACGGCCGCCAGGAGCGCCGCCCAGACCTCCTCCTTCCGCCGCACGCCGCCCCCCGGCGAGGGTACGTGCCCCGGCTGTTCTTTCCCGGGTTCCCGCGCGCGCTCGGGGCCTGCCGCCTGTCCTCCCTCCTCGTCCCGGCCGCGGACCAGGCGGACCGTCGCCAGTTCCAGGGGCAGGATCTGCCGGCCGGCCTGGCGCATCTCCTGCTCGGCGCGGGCGAACAGGGTCAGGGCGTCCAGGAGCCCTCCCTCGCCCAGGCGCGGGTAAGGGCATTGGCCGCTGTCAAGGGTTTGAAGCAGCAGTTCCCGCAGGTGGTCGGTCAACTCACGGGCGAAGATCCGCAGGTCCTTGCCGGCGGCCTCGACCCCGTGCAGGCGGTGCAGGGCCGCCCCGGCATTGCCGGCATCCAGGTCGGCCATAAAGCCGGCCAGGACCTCCTGCGTGACGGTGCCCAGGATGGCGTGAACGTCTTCCAGGCGCACGGCGCCGTCGCCCAGGGCGGCCACCTGGTCCAGGACGCCGAGGGCGTCCCGCAGGCTGCCGTCGGCGACGCGGATGATCAAGGACCAAACCCCCTCTTCCACGGTGAGCCCGGCGCCGGCGGCGATGTGCTCCAGGCGGGCCCGCATCTCCCGCGGGCCGATGCGCCGGAAGTCGAAGCGCTGGCAGCGGGAGCTGATGGTCAGGGGGATCTTGTGCGGTTCGGTAGTGGCCAGGATGAACACGACGTGCGCGGGCGGCTCCTCCAGGGTCTTCAGCAGGGCGTTGAAGGCCTCGTTGGTGAGCATGTGGACCTCGTCGATGATGTAGACCTTGTAGGGCATGGCCGCGGGCCGGAACTTGACCTTCTCCCGCAGGTCGCGCACCTCGTCCACGCCGCGGTTGGAGGCGGCGTCGATCTCCAGGAAGTCGACGGCCGTCCCCTCGTTGATGGCGCGGCAGGACGGGCACTCGTTGCAGGGCTCGGCGCCGTCATCCCGCCGGGGGCAGTTGAGGGCCTTGGCCAGGACCTTGGCCGCGCTGGTCTTGCCGGTGCCCCGCGGGCCGCAAAAAAGATAGGCGTGGGCGTGCTTGCCCAGCCGCACGGCGTTGGCCAGGGTACGGGTGACGTGTTCCTGCCCGACGATCTCGCCGAAGGTCCGCGGGCGCCAGGCACGGTAAAGGGCCTGATAACTCATCCTTCCTCGTCACCTTCCCCTACAAGGTTAACATGGCCTTCCATGTCCGGTCAAGGAAGGCCGGAGCGGTCGCCGGTCGTCAGGTGTCGGAGGGTAAGAACCTGGGGAGATGGTCAGGGGTGTTCCCCTCCACTTCCCAGTCCAGCACTCAACTTTGTACTTCGGTTGAATTGCAAACCTAAGTACAGACGGCTTTCCGACCATCCCTGAACCTTTCCCTCTGCCCCCACTTCCCACATCCCACTTCTCGCTTCTCACTATCACCTCCCGCCTCTCACCTCTCACATCACACCTCACACCCCAGCACCGCGTCGATCATCGCGAAGATCTGCCCGTCCTCGAACCCCTGCTGCTGGCAGGCCCCGCTCGGGCAGGCGGCGACGCAGGAACCGCAGCCGCGGCAGAGGACCTCGTGCACCACGCTGATCCCGCGCTCCCGGTCGACTTCCCGCGCCCCGTAGGGACAGACCGGGACGCAGATCCCGCAGCCGGTGCAACGCTCGGGGTCCACCGTGACGATGTTGCGCTCGCTCTCGAGCTCACCGCGGGCCAGCAGGGTCACGGCGCGCATGGCCGCCGCCTGGGCCTGGCTGATGCTCTCGGAGAGGGTCTTCGGGGCGTGGGCCATGCCGCAGAGGTATAGCCCCTCGGTGGGGAAATCCACCGGCCGGAGCTTGGCGTGGGCCTCGGCAAAGAAGCCCTCCGGTGTCAGCGGGACGCGGAACAGCCGCGCCAGCTCCTGCGCGTCCGGGCGAGGGACGACGCCCGTGCCGAGCACAACGAGGTCGGCGTCCAGGGCCAACTCCGCCTCCAGGACGGGGTCGTAGGCGCGGACAACCAGTTTCCCGTCCCCGCCCTCCGCCACGGACGGCATCCGGTCCGAGTCGTAGCGGATGAAGAGGACGCCCTTCTCCCGCGCCCGGCGGTAGTACCGCTCCTGGAAGCCGTAGGTGCGCATGTCCCGGTAGAGGACGACCACCCCGATGCGCGGGGACAGCTCCTTCAGGTGAAGGGCGTTCTTGACCGCCTGGCCGCAGCAGACCCGGCTGCAGTATGGCCGCTCCCCGTCCCGGGAGCCCACGCACTGGATCATGACCACGCGCCCGACGCCCCGCACCCGCCCGGCGTTCAGGCGACCCTCCAGCTCGGTCTGGGTGATGACGCCCGGGTGGGCGCCGTAGAGGTACTCCCCCCGCGGGCGGTACTCGGCCGCCCCGGTGGCCAGGATGGCCACGCCGTGGGTTATCTCCCGGACCATGTCCCCCTGGCGGACCAGGGTGCGGAACCGGCCCGTGTAGCCGCCGACCGCATCCACCGTGCTCCCGGTGAGGACCTCGATCCCCGGGTGCCGCTCAACGCGAGCCGTCAGGTCGAAGAGCAGGGCCTGGGGATCGCCCCCGGCCAGGGTCCGGGCCAGCCGCAGGAGGTTGCCCCCGAGGAGCTGGTCACGCTCCACCAGCGTCACCGGGAAGCCCTGGTCGGCCAGGGCCAGGGCGGCGGTCATCCCCGCCGCGCCCCCGCCGACGACCAGGGCCCGGGGCTCGACCGGGGTCAAGCGGGTGGTCACAGGTTTCAAGAGCCGCGCCTTGCCGACCGCCATGCGGACCAGATCCCAGCCCTTCTCGGTCGCCCGCTCCGGCTCCTGCCGGTGCACCCAGGCCACGTGCTCCCGCAGGTTCACATGCTCGTAGAGGCTCGGGTTCAGGCCGGCCTCACGCAGCCCGGACTGGAAAAGGGGGGCGTGGGTGCGGGGGGTACAGGAGGCCACCACCACGCGGTTGAGGTCCTGTTCCCGGACGCGCTCGGCGATGCGGCCGATGCTGTCCTGCGAGCAGGCGAAGAGGAACTCCTCCGTCCAGACCACGCCGGGCAGCCCGGCGGCGCGCCGGACCAACTCGGGAACATCCACGACGCTCCCGATGTTCAGCCCGCAGTGGCAGACAAAGACCCCGATCCGCGGCTCCTCCCGGCTTACGTCCCGCTCGGGCGGGTAGACCTTCCGCGCCGTCAGAGAGCCCC
Organism: Thermoanaerobacterales bacterium; assembly: GCA_030019475.1. NCBI lineage: Bacteria > Bacillati > Bacillota > Clostridia > Thermoanaerobacterales > Thermoanaerobacterales bacterium. The sequence goes on from JASEER010000016.1 coordinate 13,321, forward strand.
GGGCGGGGGCCAGCAGGCGCGAGACGTTGGCGGCGGCCGCGGAGGCCTCGACCACCGTCTCCGGGATATCCTTCGGCCCGGTGAGCACCCCGCCGGCGAAGACCCCCGGGCGGGAGGTCAGGCCGGGATATAGCTCCCAGGTCTCGGCGAACCCGTACTCGTTCAGGGCGAACCCCGCCGCCCGCGCCAGGTCGCGCACGCCGGCCGCGGGGCGCAGCCCGAGGGCCAGGACCACCAGGTCGAACTCCTCCTCCACGTACCCGCCCCCGGGGGCGTGGTAGCGCAGGAGTAGGTTACGGCTGTGCGGCGCTTCTTTGACGGTGGAGATCAGGCTCCTGACATACCGCACCCCCTGCTCCAGCGCCCGCCGGTAGTAGCCCTCGAAGCCCTTGCCGAAGGCGCGGACGTCGGCGCAGAAGACCGCGGTCTCAACCTCCGGCAGGTGCTCGGCGGCCACCACCGCCTGCTTCGCCGTGTACATGCAGCACACCGCCGAGCAGTACTCCTGGCCCCCGGCGACATCCCGGGAGCCCACGCACTGGATGAAGGCGATCCGGCGCGGCTCCCTGCCGTCCGAGGGCCGCACCAGGTGCCCGCCGGTCGGCCCCGAGGCCGAGAGCATCCGCTCGAACTGCAGGGAGGTGACCACGTTGGGATACTGGCCGTAACCGAACTCCGGCCGCTGCCGCGGGTCGAAGAGGTCGTAGCCCGGGCTGACGATCAGGGCGCCCACCGACAGCTCGACCTCGGTGTCCCACATAAACGGGTCGATCGCCCCGGCGGTGCAGGCCTCCGTGCACTCCACGCACTCCGGGCAGTGGAGCATGTCGATGGCGAAGGCGTTGGGGACGGCCTGGGCGTAAGGGCGGAAAATGGCCTTGCGCCGGCTCAAGCCCTCGTCGAACTCGTCGACGACCTCGATCGGACAGGCCGCTTCACAGTCCCCGCACCCCTTGCACTTCTCAATATCCACGTAGCGCGCCCGCCGCCGCAGGCGTACCTTGAAGTTTCCGACCTCGCCGCGGACACTTCGCAGCTCGGTGCCGGTCAACACCGTAACGTTCGGGTGCCGGTCGCAGTCCACCAGGCGGGGAGCCAGCGTGCACATCGAACAGTCGTTGGTGGGGAAGGTCTTGTCAAGCTGGGCCATCCGGCCCCCGATGGCGGGCTGACGCTCCACCAGGTAGACCTTCAGACCGGCGTCACCGAGGTCCAGGGCGGCCTGGATGCCGCCCACCCCGGCGCCGATGACCATGGCCGCGCCGACCACCGGCGCCTCTCCGTTACCACGCGCCATGGTTTCAGCCTCCTCGTTTCAGTCGATCAGGGACAGGCTTCGCAGCAGACCGAAGGGGTCGACGAGGTGACGTCCGAGCCAGGAGCGCGCCCCGTCAAGGCCGAAGGCCAGACCCATCAACTCGGTGAAATAAAAACAGGGCGCCCCTTGGGAGGTGGGGCGCTGCATCTCCAGGTTCGTCTGGCACAGGGGGCAGGCGGTCACCAGGGCGTCCGCCCCCGCTTCCCCGGCCCTCGCCAGGAGCCTGGCCACCAGCCCCCGGGAAACGTCCGGGTTCGTGATGGCCTGGCTGGCCCCGCAGCAGTCGGTCTTAAAGGACCAGGGGATGACTTCGGCCCCCAGGCGGCGCATGAGGTCGTCGAGCCAGACGGGGTCCTCCGGGCGCTCGACGCCGGTGACCTCGCGCGGGCGCACCAGGAGGCAGCCGTAGTAACAGGCCACCTTCAACCCGGTCAGCGGGCGTTTGACCCGCTCCTCGACGGCCGAAAGTCCCACCCGCTTGACCATCGCCTCCAGCAGGGAGAGGACGGTCACCCGTCCCCCGAAGGGTGCGCCGACCGCCTCCTCCAATTCCCTGGCCGCGGAACCGCCGCGGCGCAGGGTGTGCTCGGCCGTGCGCAGGCGGCTGTAACAGGCCGCGCAGGGCGTCACCAGGTCCAGGCCCGCGTTTTCCGCGAGGACCAGGTTGCGCGCCGGGAGGGCGAGGGCCAGCAGCCGGTTCAGGTTGTGGGCCGAAGTGGCCCCGCAGCAGTTCCAGTCCGCCAGGTCGGCAAGCTCGACGTCCAGGGCGGCGCAGACGGTACGCGCCGAGGCGTCATATTCCTTTGCCGTGGCTTCCAGCGAGCACCCCGGGTAGTAGGACAGCTTCATGACGGGTCACCCCTTCCCCTGACGCCAGGGCCCGGCTGAAGATGCGCTCGATCTCCTCCTGCCGCCGGATACGGCTGCCTAGCAGCGGGAACTTGCCCTTGCGGAAGAGGCGCAGGCCCAGGCCGAAATCGGCCATCAGCCGGTGCGTCTTCAGCTTGTAGCGGGCCAGGACCGCGGCCTCATGCACCCGCCCCATCCGGCGGACCCCGTCCATGAACATCTGGTGGAACAAAGGGCCCTGCTCCGGGACGGCCAGCTTCTCGGCGACGGCCATCTCCTTCAGGCCGTCCATCACGGCGGCGATGTTGATGCCGTTCGGGCAGCGGGCGCCGCAGGCCTGGCAGGACGAGCAGACCCAGATCGCGCGGCTTCGCAGCACCTGCTCCCGCAGGCCGAACTGGACCATCCGCAGGATCTGGTTCGGGCGGTAGTCGGTGTACTCCGCGACCAGGCAGCCGGAGGCGCACTTGGCACACTGGTAGCAGCGCTCGATCGGCTGGCCCGTACGGCGTCTGACCTCGTCGGCGAACCGGCCGGCGGTGTCGACGGCAAGCGGACCGGACACCTCGGACATCGTCCCCACTCTCCTTTAAGGCAGTCTTTTAGTAAGCCGTTACCTTCCTACCTATGGGCGGGGGTCCTGGGTCTGGCGGTGTGTCCGCAATGTGTGGGTTGGCAAATGTAGCTGAGAAATATTGAGGAAACAGTGGGAAAAGTCATAATATTGGCACAATAGACGGGGCAGAAAAGCCGGTATCCGCGGATACCGGTACCCAGGACCTCCGGATGCAGCCTTTTGTTACTTCATCAATAGCACCGCGCGGACCGGCGGGCAACACCGCCCCGGCGAGCGGTCGAAAACCCCTCGCCAGCAGTTCCATAACCTGTGAAACTTATCCCAATACGGGACAAGGGCATAGAGCCCGAGAAAAGGCCCCGCCTAAGCGGGGCGCGGTGTACCGGCAAGCGGCGCCGCAGACACGCAACACGCCTGGAAGAGGGCTTAGACAATTCTCTTGGCGGTCCGGGCCTTTGACTGGTATCTCCCGGCGCCGGGAAGGGCAGCGGTCGCAAAGCGTCAGGGCATAGTGAAAACAACCTCCGAATTGGAACCCAGGGCTTCGAGTTTCTTAACACCCTTCCAAGACCCATCATAAATGACTAAATAGCAGCCGTCGGTGACCTCTGCTTCTCTGGTCTCGCCATTAACGTAGGTGATCTTAACTGTCTTGATGTCTGGATCGTAGACTTGCCCATATGTTACGACGTATGGTTTCTCCAGGCCTGAGCTGGCTTCTGCGCCCCCGCTTGACAGGGAGATGACCCCATCTATCGGCTCGGCAACGCCTCCGCCGCCGCCCCTGAGCACAACCCTGCCGTTCTTCAGTTGGAACAACTTATAGTTCAAGAAGCGAGTGCCGCCTACGTCGTAACAGTAAAGGGCCACATATCCCTCCCTAAAAGGTGCGGTTGTTAAGACCCGCAAATTAAGACGGTCACCCGCCGGCAAATCCTCCTTAATCAAGGCCTCACGAACCAAGTCTCTGTCTACAGGGGACGATGGACTTTCAGAGCAGCAACCTGTGATCAGCGCCGCTGCGAAGATGAAGAGTAAAGCTACGGCCGTGAACCGGCATTGCCGTCCATGGCCGATCATCATAAGGTTTGTGAAGATTGCCGGTAAGGCGTGCAGGCCTCGGAGCCCCATACGATTCAAGGAGAACCCCCTTTCAAAGAGACAGCCTCTCTAACGGCTGTGCTTCACTCCTGACAGCTAAACGCAACCCGGCTTCCATGTCCATACTTATCGCCTGTCACGGGCAGTCCTCATCCTCCGCCGCCATTTCTGCCATTTGACCTTTTTGACGATCCCTGTTCAGTTGTTTCTCGATCCTGTAAACAATCTCAAGTATGCGCCACACCATATAGGACATAAGAATCAGAGTTATCAAGCTAAGTCCCATCCAGAAATCGATTAAGCTCACGGATAATCCTCCTGTACACGTTCTTATGAACTATTCCAAGTAAAGAATCATAGTGATCAATTAGCCGATAACCGTCTGCTGATAACAAAATACACAGAAGTGAGGACACCAACCCCGTAAGCCACGTTATTGCGACGGTCATTACGAAGGCTGCCAACCAAAGTACGTAGTGCTCAAAGCGGAAATAAGCGTAGCCCGCGGCAACTACCGCAAATAGAAACGCTGCCCAGCGGGTGATAGTCTCGCCTATCAATAATCCTTGTCGAACGGTAAGTGATTTACCGTGTCGTCTGATTCCAATGGCCCTGATCGCCGGGTATAGTACGATCGGGAATGCGAGTAAGTCTACGAACCAAGGAAAAACACTCAGTGTACGCTGTGAAGGGCTAATGATGTTTCCTATCACAAACAGGATCATCAGTAAAACAGCTAGAAGAGACCCGTATTTTGCCTCGTCGGTTATCATCAGTCATCCATCCGCATCAAAGAGTAATCTCTTTCTACTGGCCAACAGCCGAGGTTCACCCGGGCATCCCCCTATCTGTTGGTTACAGGATACCATTGAGCGGTATTTGCCATAATGCGATGACCTTCGACAGGGCTTTTTTCGACGCATCCCAGGGTAACTAGTACAAATACCACAAGTGCCAGGGCTTTTAAACTTCTTTGCAACGTTCTCAGCTCCCCAAAATAAGGGACTTGGACTACTTCAGGCCTACCTGAAGCAGTCCAAGGTTCCCCTTTAGTGGTTACGCTAATAGGTGATGTGAAGCAGCCACATTCTCACACCTCCTTTCCGGCTTCACTATACATGACGCAGGAAGGGGGGGCGTTGGATCAATAAATGTTGCGACACTTTCCGACAAAGAATGACCGGCGAGAACTTGTTTCCGGTCCGCCGATTCCCACCCAAGATGAGGGACTCATTGCTTTCACGACCCCGGCGCCGGCCTTTGCGGCACGGAATTTATCCTTGACATTTTCTATATACAGCTTTACTTTATAGCTAGCTAAGCTAGGTACCATTGCAAGGGGGAAAAGACAGTAATGAGCAAGCAATCCGGCCCGAGAGTGAAGGCGGGCTACGTGGATACCATCGTCCTGGGCCTCCTGGCCCGCGAACCGATGTACGGCTATCAGATCTGCCGGGAAATCGAGTGCCTGACGGAGGGCCGCATGGAATTCAAGGACGGCACGCTGTATCCTTCCCTGCGTCGCATGGAGAAGGCGGGTTTGATCGAGGGTTACTGGGAGGAGCCCGAGGTCTGCGGCCGTCCCCGCCGCAGGTACTACCGCCTGACCAAGGCGGGGCGGGAGGCATTCCGGGAACGGACGGCCGAGTGGCGCGAGTTCCGCCGTTTGTTGGACCGTCTCCTGGGAGAACAGCCGTGCTTCGTTTAGGTTGGATACAGACTTGTGTCTTCCTGCTGGTCGTCGGCATCCTGGTCCCGGCCCTCTCCGGCTGCACGCAGGAGCGGGGCTGGAAAGCTCTGACCGGCCGGGGGCAGTACTGGGACGCCGTGGTGCTGGTGGAGATGGGGCAGGGAATGATTTATAAGCAAACGACCCTGTACCGCACGGGAACCGGCAGGGCGGGCGGACCGGTCATCGTTGAGACCAACGTACCCCTGCTGGGGCAAAGCCGGTTCTGGTCCAGTGATGAGCACGGTAAGCGGGTCGCCACCGGATGCGGCGGCGGGTCCTGGCATCTTCCATGGTGGGACACCGACCGTACTCTGCGTTCGGGTGAAGTAACGATAACCTGGTTGGAGCAAGGCGTTTCCCACACCGAGACGATCAAGGTCACCGACGGACGGGGCGGCAACAACCCGGCGAAGGGCGGTGACTAGGGCGTGCTGATCCAACAGTACCTCGACCGGCTTTTTCTTGAACTGCGCCTGCCCGAGGAGGAGGCGCGGGTGCTGCGGGAGGAGATGGAGGCCCACCTGCGCCGGCGGGCGCAGGACTACGTGCTCAAAGGGCATTCCGAAGAGGATGCCGCCCGGCTGGCTGTCGCCGGTTTCGGGCGCCCGGCCGCCGTGGGGAGCCGGATCATGCGCGCCACCCCGGCCGACCGCTGGGCTCTCCTGCGCCACCGGCTCGGGGATGCTATCACGGTCCTGGCCCTGCCGGCCGCCGTCGGCCTGGCTTATTATCTGCCGACCCTGACGTGGGATCCGCGCGACTTTCCGGGACCATTCACTCACGGACTGACGATGATGCTGGCCTCCGGGCTGGCCCTGGCCGGCACCCTGGCCCTGTATCTGCCCGGGTGGCACCGCCGGCGCCGCAGGGGGCTCGTCCCGGCCTTCAACCCGCCGGCGCTGGTCTATTTGCTGGCGGCCGTCTTGATGGCTCCCCGAGGGTTGGCTTTCTATGTGCCGGCAGTGGCCGACATGTACTCCTGGCTGCCGGCGGACCTGCACATCATCTCCCTGCACGTAGCCCATTCCCCCGTCCCCGGCATCCTGCTCGGCGTGGCCATAGGAGAAGCGGTTAGGTTTAAACAGCACCCGGGGACCGCCTCCCAACGGGAGGGAGAAACCGTCCGTCAGTGGCACCAATGCCTCTGGTACCTTGCCGGCGTCTTATTGTTCTGGCTTTTCGTTTTCGCTTTCTACCGTTACGGTCCCGTGCTCAAAGCCTGCGCGGGCAGTTTTAGCCGGGAGTTGCTCCTCGAACCGGTGGGGTCCATTCTGATGCTCTGCGCCGCGGTGTCCCTCGGAATCCCGCGCCTGGCGGGCGCCTTTCGCCACCGGCGGGCGACCGTCTTCGACCGGACGAAGTTCTTGTTTTTCCTCATCCCCGGACTGCTCATCCTCTTCAGTTATGCCCTTTACTTCTGGGTTCCCATCTACGCCGTGAAGCAGGCTTTCGGCGTGCTTTTCGCCTACTTCGCCCTGCACCGGTGGACCGTTCTCGGAGCGCCGATGATCGGCCTCGGCCTGTGGATGTCGGTCCGTACTACGGGCGACGCCTACTAGGCAAGCACCTCCCGCGCGACCTGCAGGGCGTAGTCGATATCCTCCCGCTTGACGTCCTTGTGGGTCACGAAGCGCACCAGCCGCGGGCCGAAGGCCACGGCCCGCACCTCCAGTTCCTTGACGGCGCGAAAGTGTTTCACACTGTAGGCAAGGTCAGCTGTCCCTTCGCCGAAATCCGCATCTCCGTTGCCACAACAGCCACCTGCCATCTTTGCTAAGTCCATTCTATCCTACCTACCTGGCATAATCGAATGGCAACCAAAAGGGGGTGTCTAAGGGCAAAATAAAACGGGACAGGACCTTTGAACAGTCCTGTCCCCTTCAAACTCGGCCGTGCACCCGCCTCTGGAAGACGGCTTCCGGGCGTTACCGGCTGCAGGTGGCTCGGGCCAGGTGACCTCGCGGCACCCGGAGTGGTTCCCTTAGTGCTGCTTCCGTCAGGACCTGACACGGTTCGGGAAGCTCCGTCGCGCGAGACCCAACCGTCAACACCCCTTACAGCGGTCAGACCCCACAAGCCGCAGCCGCGGGCGGGAATTCGACCCCGCTGTAGCGGATTGCGGGTTACAGGGTGCCGCTACCCCCCCGTCTAGCACGGCCAAACTTAAGACAAATCAACGTGAGAAGCTTCGGGTGGCGTTGACCCTGTCCCACATCCAACCTCTCACGTCGCCCTTCTCATATGGCGGAGAGAGTGGGATTCGAACCCACGAGGCGGTTACCCGCCCACACGCTCTCCAGGCGTGCGCCTTCATCCGCTCGGCCATCTCTCCGTGTGCCCGGTCAGACTATTTAATTATAGCGTGATTACCGCCCGAGTTCAAGCGGTCTCGGTCCGCGGGAGGTGTTCAACCCCCGGGAGTGCAGAAAGGGGTTCCGCGGCCTGCGCGGAACCCCCGGGATTCCCGATGTCTACCTTACCACTTCGTACGGCCGCATCATCTCGTGGTCCTCGTGCTCCAGGATGTGGCAGTGCCACACGTATTTACCGGTAAAGTCGCCGAAGCGGGCGATGATCCGGGTCGCCTCGCCCGGATGGACCAGCACCGTGTCCTTCCAACCTTTTTCGCCGGCGTCCGGCCGTGCTACTGAACCGGCATGGCGGATCTCGCCCGTCGCCCGGTAAGCGTTAACGTCAAACGGCTGCCGGTCAAGGACCTGGAACCGGACCAGATGCAGGTGGATCGGGTGGGTATCCGGCGTCGTATTGATCAGGCGCCAGATCTCGACGGTCCCTAACTGCGGCCGCTCAGTGATCGGGTCGGACCACCTCTTGTTGTCAAGCATCAGCATCAAGCGGCCGAAGCGGTCCGTATCCTCGACAAGGGCGAGGTTCCTGATGTTTAGCGCCGCCTCTTCCGGCAGGGGGATCACCGGCACAAGCCGCGAGGGCAGCGAACTCGTGTCCGGGCCGGCCAGCGGGATGGTCACTCTGAACTGCATGATCTGGTCTGTGGTGCCCTCCTTAACCGGATCACCGTTGGGGAACGGGGTCGGCGCGTCGTTCAACAGGGTAATGGTCTCGTTGCCGAAGTCTGAGAAGTCGACGATGACGTCCAGACGCTCCCCGGGGCCGAAGAGGAGTTCTTCACGCGGCACCGGCTCGTCCAGGAACCCCTGGTCCGTCCCGATCTGGTAGAAGGGCTGACCCGAGGAAAGCCTCATCCGGTAGAACCGGGAGTTGGACCCGTTCAAGAAACGGAGGCGGTATTTCCGCGGTTCCACCTCGAGGTACGGCCAGACCTTGCCGTTGACGACAATGGTGTCCCCGAAAAACTCGGGAACGATGGACGGGTCCGGCAGGCGGGCGCCCGGCGGGGCGTCTTCGGGCCGCGCGGGATAGAACAGCGAGCCGTCGCGCTGGAACGACCGGTCCTGGATGACGAGAGGGACCTCGTGGGGCCCGTGGGGCAGGTTCAGCCGGTCTTCGTAGGCGTCGCGGACGATGTAGAAGCCGGCCAATCCCGCGTAAACGTTCAGGCGCGTGATGCCCAGCGCATGGTCGTGATACCACAGGGTGGTCGCCGGCTGGATGTTCGGGTAGACGTAGGTTATATTCTTGAAGTACGGGCCTGTGACCAGAAATCTGTTGGTGAACCAGGCCTCGGGGTGGCCGTCGTACCTGGCCGGAACATTACCCCCGTGCAGGTGCACGACGGTGCGCACGCGGGGGTTGGGCGGCTCCGCCCCGTGGATGGTTCTATCGACCGGGAGCAGGTGCCGGAAGATGGGAAGCCTGTTGATCCACTTGACCTTGATGATCTCGTTCGTCCGGACCTCGAACGTCGGGCCGGGGTACATCCCTTCATAACCCCAGACCGTGGTCGGCGGGGTGTCCCGGTGGAGCTTCTGCCGGACCTGCCTCATCTTTACCGTGTAGTGTTTGATGCCGAATAAGCGGTGTCTGGGCCGCAAGACGGGGGGAATGGGCAAGGGGTCAACATATTTTGGGATAGACGTAGGGTCAAGCCGTTCCTTCACCAGTTTACCTCCTTTCTACCTTGTTTGCCATAATATGCTAACCCCATGAATAGCGTAACCTGTCCGCCCCCGGGCCGCGATTAGGATAAGACAGAGGGGTTCTGCGCCAGGTCAGAACCCCCTTCCACGCTTCAGCCCAGGCGGCCTTTAACGGCCGGCGTCCGGCCCCAATGTTGCCGCTCTAAGACTCCTTTTTCGGTTCGGACGGACCCAGGCGGGCCCCTGCATCCCTAAGCATCTGCCGGATCGGCAGGCTGTACGGACACTTGCTCTCGCATTCGCCGCAGTCAATGCAGTCCCCTATTTTGGACTTCAAGGCCCGGTACCGCTCCCTGGCCCAGGCCTTAAGGTCATAGCGCGTGTAATAGCCGTCAAGAAGGAACACCATCGGGATATCGATCCCCTGCGGGCAGGGCTGGCAGTATTCGCAGCGGCGGCAGAATTGGGCCCCCAGCTGCGCTGCTTCCTCTTCCAACACTTCCCGCTCCGAAGGCGACAGCGGCCGCCTCTCGCTTCCGCTACGGGCGTTCTCGTCGATCTGTTGCACATCGTCCATTCCCGGAATCACCGTGCTCACCGGGTGCTCCAGCACAAAACGCAGGGCCGGGCCCGCCCTTCTCAGCGCGCCCCCCGCCAGGGGCTTCATGATGGGTAACCCCGTTCCTCCAAGGAGGCGCCGGCCCGGGAGCCGAACAGCGACCCTCGCCTCGTGGCCACGCAGGCCTTCAAGCACGATGCGGCGTACTTCCTGCAGGTCCCTGTCTATAAGTTGCTCACCGGGTGCCGGCGGCCATCCCCCCTTCCCCTCCTCGAGACGGTCCTTTCCCCCTAGCATATGACCGTCCGTATTCCCCCGGTAACGGCTTCTCGCTACTCAAAACGCAGGGCCTCGATGGGGTCGGCGCCGGCAGCCTTGCGGGCCGGCCAATAGCCGAAGAAAACCCCCACCAGGGCGGAAAAACCGATGGCCAGCACGATCGCGCCGGCCGAGATCACCGTGGGCCAGCCGGCCACCTGCGAAACAACCTTACTCCCGACAACCCCTGTAACCATGCCGATCACCCCGCCGGCCAGGCTCAGCACCAGGGCTTCGATGAGAAACTGCGTCAGGATCGCCCCGCCGGTGGCGCCCACGGCCATGCGGATCCCGATCTCCTTGGTGCGTTCGGTGACCGAAACCAGCATAATGTTCATAATCCCGATGCCGCCCACCAGCAAGGACACCCCGGCGACGCTGGCCAGCAGGAGGGTCATGATCCTCGTGGTGTCTTCGACGGTTTCCATCAACGAGGTCATGTTCTGGATCGTGAAGTCGTCTTCCTGCTGATCGCTGAGGCGGTGCCTCTGTCGCAAGAGGGAAGCCACTTCTTCCTCGACCGTGGCCAGGCTCATCTCGTCCTGCGCCTGGACATTGATCATACGGACATACCTTTCACCCGTGAAGCGTATCTGCGCGGTGGTAATGGGAATATAGGCCACGTCGTCCTGGTCGGCGCCCCCCATGCCGCCGCCCTGGGAAGCCAGGACGCCGACCACAGTGAACTCAAGGTTGTTGAGACGGACCGTGGCGCCAACCGGATTCGTTCCCCGGGGGAAAAGGTTTTCTACCACCGTCTGCCCGAGGACGGTTACCAGGGCCGCCCGGTCAACATCTTCTGCGGAGAAAAAAGAACCTGATTCCAAGGACAGGCTCTTGATCTCCTGGTAGGATTCAGTCGTTCCCGTTACATTGGTCGTCCAAGTCTGGCTCCCGGCAGTAAAAACAACCGACTGACTGGTTTCCGGCGCCACGTTCTGCACCAGAGGCAGGTCTTGAATGGCCTCCGCATCATCCATGGTCAGGCTCATGGAGGCACTGCCGGCGCTGCGGACAGGGCCCCATCCGGTCCCCGGCCTGACCATCAGCAGATTCGACCCCATGCTGGCGATGCGATCGGTCACCTGTTTACCGGCCCCCTGGCCGACGCTGATCATGACGATCACCGCCGCCACACCGATGATGATGCCCAGCGCCGTCAACAGCGAACGCATTTTATTGGCCATCAGGCCCCGCCAGGCTACGGCCAGGGCCGCCCGGAAACTCATGCACAGACCTCCTTTTGAGCAACGGCCGCCAATTCTTCCGCCGCCTGCCGCGGCTTTTCCAGCACCCTGTCTTCTATGACTGTCCCGTCCCGCAGGCGGATCAACCGCTGGCAGTAGGCAGCGATATCGGGTTCGTGAGTGACGATGACGATGGTGAGTCCCTGTTCCCTGTGCAAATTCTGCAGCAGGGCCATCATTTCAATGCTGGTCCTGGTATCCAGAGCGCCGGTGGGTTCATCGGCCAGGATTATGGCCGGCTGATTAATCAGGGCGCGGGCAATGGCCACCCTTTGCTGCTGGCCGCCGGATAACTGGTTGGGCAGATGCCGTTCCCGCCCCTGTAACCCCACTTGCTGCAGGGCTGCCCAAGCCCTGGCCTTCATCTCGCTTTTGGCGACACCGGCATAAATCAGTGGCAGACAGACGTTCTCCCAGGCCATGGTATTCCTCAACAGGTTAAAGCTTTGAAACACAAAACCAATGCGGCGGTTGCGGATCTCGGCCAATTCATCCCGCGTCAGCTTACTTACATCCCGGCCGTTCAACAGGTATTCTCCGCTTGTGGGACGGTCAAGACACCCCACGATGTTCATCAGGGTGGACTTGCCCGACCCCGACGACCCCATAATCGCCACCATTTCTCCCGGGGATACGGTCAAGTCGACCCCCCTTAAGGCGTGTACCTGCATATCCCCTGTGACGTAGACTTTGGTTACCTGGTTGAGCTGGATGACGGGGTTACCCATGATCCCTTACCTCCCCATCATTGGTGGGCCCATCGGTTGCATCTGTCTCGTCGTCGTTGATCTACCGCTCGTACCGCTGCTCGTTGCCTGTTTTTCGGTACTGGCGCCAATGATGACCTGTTCGCCAACATCCAGTCCGCTGATGACTTCGATGTTGCTGGCATCGCTTAAACCTGTCACAATGTGCCGTAGCTGCGGGCGTCCATTTTCCAGGACCAGCACTGTGGCCTGTTTACCGTTACCCTCAGCACCCTCTCCCTGCTTCGGCTCAACGCTGCCAGTCGCGCCGCCAGGCGCTGCTTCCATACGAGCGCGGACCTGTTCACGAGTAACCGTCGCCTTGCCGCTGCCAGGCTCACCACCAGGTACTGCCCCTGTCGTCTTGCCGCTGCCGGTCGCCGGCCGTGTTCCGCCCTCGTTGCCACCCGAAGCTGCTATGGCCTGATTTTTGGCCGCGTACGTAATGGCCGCTTGGGGAATGGTAATAACATCGTCCTTCTGGTTAACGATAATCCTGACACTCGCCGACATGCCGGCCTTGAGAAGTTGATCGGGATCGTCCACGGAAGCATCCACATCATACAACTGCACGTTGCTTTCCGTCGTCGCTTCGGCGGCGATGCGGGTCACCTTGCCCGTAAAGGTCCTCTCAGGGTAAGCATTGACGGTAAAGGTCACCGTTTGGCCGACTTTGGCGCGGCCGATGTCGGCCTCGTTGACCTGGATGGACAGCCGCAGGTCCGAGGTCAGCAGGGATATAAAACCGTTGGTCGTGTCATCGTTGCTGCCGCCGCCGCTGATGTGCTGGCCCACCTCACCTTCGACGTCCGTCACGAATCCGTTCCATGGAGCACGCAGTTCGGCGGCGTCGAGGTTGTTCTGCGCCTCCTGCAAACCGGCAAGTGCGCCCTGAACCTGAGCTTCGGCGGCGGCCAGATCTTCCGGTTGAGTGCCTTCCTGAAGTTCTTTCAGGGCCGCCTTCGCGTAGCGCAACTTCGCGGCGGCCGCGTCACGGTCGGCAACGGACCTGTCCAGATCGGCCCGGGTCAGAAAACCGGCCTCAAAGAGGGCTTGATTCGCTTTCAGGGTCTCTTCGGCATTATGGTACGTACTTTGGGCTTCGATCAGATCCGCCTCCGCCTGGGCCAGTTCGGTAGCCTTGGGTCCGGCCTGCAGCTTGCGCAGCTCCGCCAGATTGGCCTCATAGTTCGCTTTGGCTTGGGCCAGTTCCGCCTCCAAACTCGAAGTGTCAAGGCACGCCAACAGTTCTCCGGCCTTGACGTAATCGCCGGGTTTAACAAAAATCGCTGCAATTTTGCCGCTGTTTTGAAAGTTTAAACCGATACTTTTTTGCGCCTCAACCATTCCTGTGGCGCTAATCGACTCGACGATACTACCCTGGCTCGCAGGCATCGTCATATACTTTGCCTGGGCTTCCCCGCCAAGCCACCGGTATCCGACCCCGGCCCCCAGAACGGCCAAAAATCCGAGAATGATGAACAGTTTTCGCCGCGGCTGCCGCCTGAAAAAAGGCAGCGCTTTCGCCGCGGCGGCCCGTATACTCAAAAGCCGTCCTCGCACGCCGCGTCCTGACTCTGTCGGCAGTGAACCTTCCGAAACCAAAACCGTATTCCCCCTCGATTTCCTTGTGGTGCGCCACCCGTAACCGGCGTTAATCCCGATGAACCCCTCGCCCGTGGTGTGCGACTAGCTATACGATGCCGCCCAGGGTTTTTCAAACAGCCGCTTGTTGTATGCGTACTGGATGGCCGTCTGCTTCAACGACAGCCTGGCCTCGGCCAGGGCCGCCTCGGCCTCCGTCACTTCGGCCGCCGTGGCCAAACCTGACCGCTGCAGGATCTGCTTGACCCGGAGGTCGGCCTCCGCCACCGCGATGTTCTTTTCGGCCAGGGCGTAGGACCGCTCCAGTTCCTGGAGGGTGTAGTAAAGGTTTCGCATCTGCAGCCGTACCGCGTCCTTGGCATTCTTCACGTCGAGTTCGGCCTGCTCCACCTCCTCGTCCTCCGCCGCGTCCCAGTAGGACAGGTCTTCCGTGTACTTGGCGTTCTGCTCGGCGATCCACACGGAAGGGCTCTCATCCAGGACCCGGTTGACCTCGGCCTCCAGGTTGTCCACCGCCAGCGGCGAGAACTCCACGTCATCCGCCAACGCCGGCCGGTCGGTCAGGGATAAACCCACCAGTTGATCGAACTGTATGTAGGCCGTCTCCACGCCGTTTTTGGCCGCGTCCAGGTCGCCCTGCGCCTTGAGCAGCGCCTTCTCGGCCGCGTCCAGGCTCATGACCGTCTTCCCGCCCAGGGTCACCGAGGAGCCGTACTTGCTGACCAGCCCGCGGTCGTAGACGATACGGGTCTTGCCCAGGTCCAGCTCGGCCTTTTTCACGGCCGCTTCCGCGGCGGCCACCTTCTCCTGCGCCTCGAGAATGCCCCAGTACAGCTGACACGCCTTCAGGGTCACGCCATCCAGGGCGGCATCGTAGTTTTTCTTCGCCTTCTGCCACCCCAGGTCGGCCTGGAGTACCGCGGCCCACGCCGCGTCCATGTCACTGCCGTCGCTGTAGACGTCCTCGACCACGGTGTCGTACCTGTCCTCCGCTTTATCGTATGAGGATTCGGCCCTGTCGATTTCCAGCTCCGCCTTCTGGGCCGCGATGCTGTACTTGACGGCCATAGCAATCGCTTGGTTAAGCGTAAGGCCGGATGGTGTGGCTTCCCCGGCCCAGGCAACCCCCGGGCCGGAAAGCCCGAAACAGGTAATGAGAACCAATGAAATCAACTTCTTTAGCACGCTACCCCACCTCCGTTCCATATTTCAGGGTTATCGATACGGCCATCGTCATCCTCAGCGCGCACCTGATCACCTTCCTTGGCATCCTTTACCAGTATTCTAGCTACGAGATATGACCTTGTTGTGGACAAAACGTGACAGCTCTGTGAACCCCAGCCCCCGAGACCTGGTCGCAGGTGGTTCAGCATCGCAAGGCATATGTTTTTCTTCTTGAGTCTTAATAGCAACATTTGATAAAACCTTGACCAGGTAACCAAACAACAACAAAAGGTAGTAGGCTGCAACGAACAGGATGTCCTCCGAGGCGTCGGCTTGGCCCGCCGCCCGGAAGGTCCATCGTCGATTGACGAAGATACTGTTGGCGATGCCGGCGCATAGGAAAGTGTCTGGGCCGGCAGGTACGGCACCCCGCCCAGAGTCAGCAGGAGAAAAGACGCCAAATCGACCTCCGTGTTGCCGACCCCGACGATGCAGAAGCGCAGGAACTGGACGGCTCCGTGCTTATTGCTGAACATTCCGCGCCTCGCCCCCCTTTAAGCTTTCACGCTGTTTCACAACCACTGCCGAAATAATACCCGCGCCGCCTGAATCGCCCCTTAACGGAAACTGAACGTTGATTGAATACCGGCTGAGTGTACGCTGAAGGAGCATCTTGGGCCGCCCCGGAATGCCCGCCCGAGCATTAGACGAGCCAGGCAGCACCCGAAGCGAATGCTGCCTGCACCACGAACCAACGGACAATATCCTTGATCGGCTTCTCCCCTCAGGAAGCCGGCGGCTCCGGCGGAGCCCCTTCACCCCTCTCCGGCCCCGCGTCCAACTTATCAAGATCCATATTCTGTAATCCGGCCAATATGCTCCGGGCCTGCTCGGCGGTCATTTTCCCCTGGGCCACCTCTTCGTCCAGCCTTGCTTTTGTCTCGGCCAACAGTTTCTCCTTAAGCTGCGCCAGCGTCATCCCCTTGGCGGCGGCCAACTGCTCCAGGGTTTTCCCGGATTTCAACGCGGTCTGCAGTTCCTCGGCGGTCATGCCGAGAATCCCGGCTATGTCCTCCATCGGACCGCCCCGGGGACCGCCCCCCGGCACAGCGCCCTGCTTCGGCTGCCGATCCTGGTCGGCGGAGGCGGTGCCGCCGTCGTTGCCCGCCGCCGCCGGCTCTTCCGCCCGGCCGGTACCCGCATCCGAGGGCGCCTCGGAAACAACCGCCTGTTGCGAGGTATCGGTCGCCTGACCGCCGTCCGCGCCGGCATTGCTCTTACAACCCACCGACCCGAACAACAAAGCCACTGTCAGACCCAGGAGCAGCCACTTCTTTTTGTTCATCTCCCAGCCTCCGAATTCCAACCTCCGATTGCCATCGCCGAACATCGTCGGACCCGGCCCGGATCACGCCGATAATGTCGCCCCTTTGCCGCGACCCGGCCGGCACAACAACCCTTTTGCAGAAAACACCTCCTGTCCCAAAGTCCACTGTGCCGCTTGTGTCCACCTTGCCAAATAATACCCGCGTTGCCTGAATCATCCCTTAGCGAAAACTGAACATTGCTTGAAGTACGGCTGAACATCGGCTGAAAATCGGGGGAACGCAAAAAGGGGCTGTTGAAAAACTTCGCCTGGCTTTGTCACGCTCGCCGCCCAGTACCCACGTACCACCCAGTACGCTCCGCGCTGGCTGGCTTCGCCTTCCGCGCCATGCTCGTTTTTGAACAGCCCCCGTTTTTTCAACAGGGCCAAAGCGGCATTCAAAGCGAATTCCGCTACCGTCGACAACAAATATGCATAACTAATCAGGAGACATTTAAGTTACTGCGGGAAGCCGGATATAAAACGTCGTTCCCTCTCCCTCCCGGCTTTCAACGCTCATGGTTCCGCCGTGCGCGCTGACGATGGCCTTGCTGATCGCCAGACCCAGACCCGCCCCGCCGTGTCTGCGCGTCCGGGAGGCGTCGCTGCGGTAAAAGCGGTCGAAGATATGGGGGAGATGATCGGCGCTGATCCCCGGTCCGTTATCCTGAACGGACAATTGCACGCCGTCGCTCCCGGTCGACAGCGACAAGCGGATATGACCCCTTTCCGGATCCGTGTACTGCACCGCGTTGTGAAACAGATTCAAGATCACCTGTTTCATCTTGTCGGCGTTAAACCTGCACCTCACGTCCGGTTCGACCGACAGGTCAAGCCTCCTTTCGCCGGCCAGGATACGGAGCTGCGGCTCCATGTCCCGGATGAGGCCGTCCAGCAGACCTTCCGTGAGTTCGATGCGCGGTGCGCGGTCGAGTTTGGCCAGGAGAAGAAGGTCGTGTACCAGCTTGCTGAGCCGTTCCGATTCGCCGTGCATACTTTTGAGCGCCTTGTGCAGTTGATCCGGCTGATCCGCCGCGCCGCGCAGCAGTACTTCCAGGAAGCCGTGGATAGAGGTCAGCGGCGTGCGGAGTTCATGGGAGGCGTCGGCGATGAAGCGGCGCATCTGCTCCCTGGCTTCCCTTTCCGCGGCGAAGGAGGCCTCCAGCCGCTCCAGCATGCCGTTAAAGGATTCGGCCAAACGATCGATTTCCATCTGTCCCTGGCGGGTCGGGAAACGCCTGGCCAGGTTTCCGGCATCGATCTCTTCCGCGGTGTACACCATATTGGATAAAGGAACCAGCGTTCTTCTGATCACCGGCATGAAGCCGAGCAGGCCGAACAGCATGGCGATGAGGGAAAGAAACGAAAAAGAAAGCAGTTGACGGACAAGCAGCTCCTTGAGCGGGCCCGTCAAGGTGCTTACTTGAACGACGCCCAGCGGCCGTCCGTGATCGAAAACCGGATGCAATACCACCAACTGCTCTGCTCCGCCTTCATCGACGATCCTGTAGTCCGGTCCCGGTTTTTTCCGTAAAACATCCGGACGCAGCGGCCGATCCGCTCCCGGAGGTTTTATGCCGCCGGCGCCGTCAACCGTTCCGCCGTTCGGCTCCGGGCTTTTCCGCAATACTTCCAGGTACTCCTGCTCGTCCAATCTCGGAGGGCTTTCGTCGCCAGGGCCGCTCGACAAAACGGCATAGTTGCCGTCGGCGTCCACGAAGGCCAGGTTCGCGCCGGGGACAAAAAAGAACGGCGGACGCCTATCGCCGTTTTCCCAACCTGCGCCGAGAAGCCGCCAGGCATCCGGATGAACGGACATAATTTGGCTCAGCATGCTGGCGGCTTTGTTTCTGCAAATGACATCTCGCATAAAAGCATATTGAAGCAAACCGATAAGGAAAAGCAAAACGGCGAGGATTAACAGCGAGCGGGACAGCAGTTGCGTCCGGAGTGAACCGGGGGCAAACAGGAGTCTGAACCGCGTCCTTGCCCTTTGAATCATGCCGGGTCAACCCGGTATCCTGATCCGCGAACAGTGCGTATCAATTGATGGTCTTTGTCTCCCAGCTTATCCCGTAAGGAGCGGACATACACCTCAACGATGTTTTCCTCGCCTCCGAAGTCATAACCCCATACCTTATCCAGAATCATTGCTTTACTCAAAACCAATCCGTGGTTGAGAACCAGGAATTTAAGGAGTTCGTACTCCGTCGGGGAGAGTTCCAGGGCGCGGTTTTCGAAGCGGATTTCCCTACGGCGGTCATCAATACGAAACGGCCCGATCACGACCTCTCCGAACAGATGCGGAAACTGGTTGCGGAGCCGGGCGTGAATCCTGGCCAGGAGTTCCTCGAAACTGAACGGTTTTACCATGTAATCATCGGCTCCGAGATTAAGACCCTTCACCCGGTCATCCACTTCATCCCTGGCCGTGAGCATGATCACCGCCACATTGTCCATCTTCTTGATCATCCGGCAGACTTCGAAGCCGTCCATTCCGGGCATCATAACATCAAGGATGACGACATGCGGCCGGAACTGCTTCAGCAGGGTGACGGCCCTCATACCGTCCTGGGCGCTTTGCACGGCGAACCCTTCGTTCTGCAGACCGATTTCCAGAAACTGCAGGATGTTGGGTTCATCGTCCACCAACAGTATTCTGATGCCGCTTAATTGCTGCATTTCGGATCAGCACCCTTATGGTTATCCGTTAGACAGTACGGCAGTTATATTATCCGGGTCTCAACTGAAATCCGGCTGAATACGACCTGAAAAGTTGTTGAACATCCGCAGTTGCCATTGCAGGGGCGGACGACCTTCTATCGCATCCGCAGCGCCGCCGGATCCACCTCCGGGACCAGCCCCGCCCGCGCGGCCTGGCCGAGCAGGACGGTTACCGCCGCGTAGCCCGTCTCGCCCAGATTCATGGAGAACTCGTTCACGTAAAGCTCGATGTGCGCTCTTACCACTTCCGGGGACAACTCCTGGGCGTGGCGCAGCACGTACTCCTGCGACGCCTCCGGGTGTGCCCGGGCGTATTCCACCGATGCCCGGATCCAGCCGGCGATCGCCGGCAGATCCAGTGACCGGCGGGCGATGATCGCGCCCAGCGGCAGCGGCAGGTTGGTATCGGCCTCCCACCAACGGCCTAAGTCAGCTAAGAGAGTCAGTCCATACGAAGGATAGGTGAAGCGCGCCTCGTGGATCACCAGCCCGGCATCAACCACCCCGTCGCGCACCGCCGGCATGATCCTGTGAAACGGCAGCACCACGATCTCCCCCACGTCCCCCGGCACGTGCGCGGCGGCCCACAGCCGGAACAGTAAGTAGGCGGTCGACCGCTCGCCCGGTACCGCCACCCGTCGGCCGGCCAGCGTCTCCGGACCGCCGCCTGCTCTATTTGACGTCAACACCAGCGGCCCGCATCCCCGGCCCACCGCCCCCCCGCACGGCAGCAGCGCGTATTCGGACAACACCCATGGGAGCGCCGCATACGAAATCTTGATGACATCGGGCCCGCCGGGGCCGGCCGCCAAACTGTTCGTGATGTCGATATCGGCGTAGGTCACGTTTAGCTTCGGTGCACCGGGGATCAGTCCGTGTACCCAGGCGTGGAAAATGAAGGTGTCGTTGGGGCAGGGAGAGAAGGCGACTTTCATGCTAACACCTCCGATAACACCGAGCCGGCAGCCTGCAGAACGTCCAGGGCCTCTTTGATACGCCACGCGTTCCGGTCGCGTGGGCCGACCAGGTTCGAGATAGCGCGGATTTCCAGAACGGGTACACAACGCTCGTGCGCGGCGAAAGCCACGCCATACCCCTCCATGGCCTCCGCGGCGGCCCCCGGCACCCGTGCGGCCAGTTCCGCGGCGCTCTCGGCCGTCCCCGTCCCCGTCGCCACCGTGAGCACAGGGCCGGTCCTGACCGTAAGCCCGGCCGCGGCCAGCGCCCCGGTCACCGCTTTCACCAGGCCGGCATCGACCGGGAGGCGGGTGGAGCCGAAACCGAGCTCATCCAGACTGCTGAAACCTTCGGGGGTCTCAACTCCCAGGTCGGCGGCGACGATCTCGTCCGCCACCACGAGGGAGCCCACCTCGGCCCTACCGGCAAATCCCCCGCCGATACCGGCACTCACGACCAGGTCGTACCCGGCGGTGGCCAACACCTTCGCTGTGTTGGCCGCGGCCGCTACCGGACCGACACCGGCGACCAGGACGTCAAACATCCTGTCGCCGTGCAGCCCGCGCAACACCGCTTCCCTCTCCGCCGCAACGGCGGTCACCACGAGGATACGCATTCCCGCTTCCCACCTGCCGGAGTCCATAATAAGAGGGGTTTCGCGCCCGAAGCACGAAACCCCTTCATCTCTTGATATGGCGGAGAGAGTGGGATTCGAACCCACGAGGCGGATTTTGGTCCGCCTACTCGATTTCGAGTCGAGCGCCTTCAACCAGACTCAGCCATCTCTCCGCTTGTTGACGTATTTGTTTGTGGTCACTCCTCTTCCCGGCGCAGCCGGGCGAAGAAGCGCTGCAGGAGCGCCGCGCACTCCCCGGCCAGGATCCCGCCGATGACCTCCACTTGGTGGTTGAAGCGGGGCTCGCGCAGGAGCTCGACTACCGATCCGGCCGCTCCGGCCTTGGGGTCCTCGGCCCCGTAAACCACCTGCGCCACCCGCGCCTGCACCAAGGCGCCGGCACACATCGGGCAGGGCTCCAGGGTGACGTAGACGGCGGCGTTTTCCAGCCGCCAGCCGCCGAGGACGCGGGCCGCCGCGCGCATGGCGACGATCTCGGCGTGCGCCGTGACGTCGTTTTGCGTCTCCCGCAGGTTATGCCCCCGGGCGACGATCCGGCCGCCGACGGCCACCACCGCCCCCACGGGCACTTCCCCGAGGGCCAGGGCCTTTTCGGCCTCGGCCAGCGCCTCGCGCATCAGCGCCTCGTGCGCATTCAGAACCGCCTTACCAAAACGCAACGTAAAAACCCGGCTTTATGAGATGCGAGAGGTGAGTGAGAGGTGGGATGTGAGAGGTGAGAGGTGGGATGCTTGAAGGGATTCGCTTCGCGAATTCCCATCCGCTGTTCCCACTTCTCACTTCCCGCTCCCACTTCCCATCTCTCACTTCCAACCTCCCACTTCCCACTTCTCAAATGGTGCGCCCGGAGGGACTCGAACCCCCGGCACGCGGTTTAGGAAACCGCTGCTCTGTCCTCCTGAGCTACGGGCGCAAGTAAGTCGTCGGTCAGCGGTCGTCGGGGATACAGGATAAGACAGAGAAATCCGCCCCCGGCGAATTCCCTGACCGCCCTGACCGACTGCAGGTCGGCACCCTAAACATTGTAAAAGTGAGAATGTCAGAAGGCATACCTTTGCCATCCTACCTCCGACCTCTCACTTCCCACTTCTCAAATGGCGCGCCCGGAGGGATTCGAACCCCCAACCTACAGATCCGTAGTCTGGTGCTCTATCCATTGAGCTACGGGCGCGTATCTGGCGGAGAGAGTGGGATTCGAACCCACGAGGCAGGTTTTGCCCACCTACTCCCTTAGCAGGGGAGCGCCTTCGACCGGCTCGGCCATCTCTCCAAACTCTTTAGCTTTAACGACGGAAGACTCGGGCGGCCTCCCACCGGCAGCCTCCATAATGGCGGAGGGGGTGGGATTCGAACCCACGGAACCCGTAAGGGTTCAACGGTTTTCAAGACCGCCTCCTTAAACCGCTCGGACACCCCTCCGTATGGGCGGCGTCTCGCGCAAATATCATTTTAGCATGGCCCCTGGTACCTGTCAATAAAGGCCCCCGGCTTCTCAGCGGGCGGCGATGCGCTCCAGTCCTCCCATGTAGGGCCTTAAGACCTCCGGCACGGTCACCGAGCCGTCGGCCTCCTGGCAGTTCTCCAGGATGGCGGCCGTGGTGCGCCCGACGGCGATCCCCGAACCGTTCAGGGTGTGCACGAACTCGGCCTTGCCGCGCGGCTCCCGGCGGAAGCGGATGTTCGCGCGCCGCGCCTGGAAGTCGGTGAAGTTGGAGCAGGACGAGATCTCCTTGTAGCCCTCGGAACTGGGCAGCCAGACCTCCAGGTCGTAGGTCTTGGCGGCAGAGAAGCCCAGGTCCCCGGTGCAGAGGACGATGATGCGGTAGGGCAGCCCCAGGAGCTGCAGGACCTCTTCGGCGTCGTGGACGAGCTTCTCCAGCTCCTCGTCCGACTCCTCGGGGCGGCAGAACTTGACCATTTCGACCTTGTTGAACTGGTGCTGGCGGATGAGGCCCCTCGTCTCCCGCCCGGCGGCCCCGGCCTCGGCGCGGAAGCAGGCGCTGTAGGCGGCGAAGCGCAGGGGCAGCAACTCGCCGTCCAGGATCTCGTCGCGGTAGTAGTTCGTCACCGGGACCTCCGCGGTCGGGATCAGGTAGTAGTCGGTGTTCTCGACCTTGAACATGTCCTCGGCGAACTTCGGCAGCTGGCCCGTGCCGGTCATGCTGTCGCCGTTGACCAGGAAGGGCGGGAAGAGTTCCGTGTACCCGTGGCGGTTGATGTGCAGGTCGAGCATGAAGTTGATCAACGCGCGCTCCAGGCGGGCGCCGGCGCCCTTGTAGAAGCAGAAGCGCGCGCCGCTCACCTTCCCCGCCCGGGGGAAGTCGAGGATGTCCAGGGCCTCGCCGACGTCCCAGTGCGGCCGGGGCGCAAAGCCGAACTTGCGGGGCTCTCCCCAGCGGCGGACCTCGGGGTTGTCCTGCTCGTCGCGCCCGAAGGGCACCGACGGGTGGGGGATGTTCGGGATCTGCAGGAGCAGGGCGTTAAGCTCCGCCTCGCACTCCTTGATCTCCTCGTCCAGGTCCTTGATACGCTGGGAGACCTCCCGCATCTGTGTGATGAGGTCCGCGGCGTCCGCCCCGGTCCTCTTCAGGCGGGCGATCTCCTCGGATACGCTGTTCCGCCGGCTCTTGAGCCGGTCGGCGGTGAAGATCATCTGCCGCCATCGTTCGTCAAGGTCGAGGACCCGGTTCAGGTCGAAGTCCAGGCCCCTCCTCTCCAGGGAGGTCCGGACGATCTCCGGGTTCTTGCGGACGTATTTCAGATCCAGCATGAAACTCTCTCGCCTCGCTTCCGTGTTCCGAGCGGGTCACGGGCGGACGCCCGCATCCGTCCGCGACCCGCTTGCCGACGACCGACGCCCGACGACCGACGACTGAATTTTACAGGCTCACCTGGCGCACCCCGAGCACGCCGTCCACCTTGGCGATCTCCTCGAGCGTTTCAGGCGGGACGGGGCTGTCGATGGTCAGGACCATGACCGCCTTGCCGCCGACCGCCTTGCGCCCGACCTGCATGGCGGCGATGTTGATGTCGTGGGCGCCGATCAGGGTCCCCACCCGGCCGATGATGCGCGGCTTGTCAATGTGCGGGATGACCAGCATGTGCCCCCTGGGCACGGCGTCGATACGGTAGCCGTCGATGAAGACCACCCGGGGGTCGAAGCCCTGGAAGAGGGTGCCGGCGAGTTCGTGTTCCGACTCGCTGGCCGTGACCTTCACCGTCATCAGGCTGGCGTAGTCCTCGGCGCGCTCGGAGCGGGTCTCGGTGATCTCGATGCCGCGATCCCGGGCGACCAGCATGGCGTTGACGTAGTTGACCCGCTGCTGCAGGATGCTGTCCAGGAGCCCCTTGACCAGGGCCGTGGTCAAAGGCGTCACCGGCTTGGCGGCCAACTCGCCGTTGTAGGTGACCGAGACCGCCTTGATCCGCCCGCTGACCAGCTGCGCCTGGAAGCGCCCGAGCCTTTCGGCCAGCCCCAGGTACGGCCGGACCGCCTGCAGCTCGGCGGGCTTTAAGGCCGGGATGTTCACGGCGTTCTTGACCAGCTCGCCCCGCAGGGCGGAGACGATCTCCTCGGCCACGTCGACCGCCACGCTGACCTGGGCCTCGCGCGTGGACGCTCCCAGGTGCGGGGTGGCGATGAAGTTCGGCAGTCTCAAGAGGGGGCTTTCGGTCTGGGGCTCGACCTCGAAGACGTCGAGCGCCGCCCCGGCCACTTTCCCGGAGGTGACGGCCTTGTAGAGCGCATCCTCGTCGACGATGCCGCCGCGGGCGCAGTTGATGACCCGCACCCCTTCCTTCATCAGGCCGAAGGCCCGCTCGTCCAGCATGTGGTAGGTCTCCTTGGTCTTCGGCATGTGGATGGTGATAAAGTCGGCCTCGCGCAGGACGTCGTCCAGGGAGCCCAGCCGCACGCCCAGTTCCCGCGCCCGTTCCTCGGTGATGTACGGGTCGTAGGCCAGGACGTCCATCTCCATCGCCTGGGCCCTCTTGGCCACCCCGCTGCCGATGCGACCCAGGCCGAGGATGCCCAGGGTCTTGTTTCGCAGCTCCACGCCGACGAAGGCCTTCTTGTCCCAGACCCCGGACTTCAGGCGGGCGTCGGCCTGGGGGACGTTCCGCGCCAGGGCGAGCATCAGGGCCATGGTATGTTCGGTGGCGGCGATCGTGTTCCCCTCCGGGGCGTTGACGACGATGATTCCCTTCTCGGTGGCGTGTGCCACGTTGATGTTGTCCACGCCCACGCCGGCGCGGCCGATGACCTTCAGGTTCGCGGCGCGGTCGATGACCTCGGCCGTGACCTTGGTGGCGCTGCGCACGATCAGGGCGTCAAAGCCCGGGATGATCTCCAGGAGTTCCTCCGGGGTCATCTTGTTGCGGACCTCCACCTCTATGCCGGGCTCGCGCTTTAAGACCTCGACCCCTTCCTGGTTGACGTTGTCGGTTACCAGCACACGCATTTCTTGTCTCCGCCTCCCGTAGTCAATCATTAACCGCCTTCACTATTCCTTCTGCTCTTCTACCACAAAGACTTCCTGCGCCGCGCGTACGCCGGACCCGAGGGTCACCGGTATCCCGAGCGCCGCCAGGCCCATCTCCAGGGCCGCCAGGGCCGCCAGAACGTCCAGCCGGTCGGCGTAACCCATATGGGCGATGCGGAAGACCTTCCCCTTGAGTTGCGCCTGGCCGCCGGCGAACAGGACGTTGTAGCGGTCCAGGAGGAGCTTCCGCAGGTCGTCGGCGTTGATCCCCGCCGGCGCCTTGACCGCCGTGACCACCGGGGAGCAGACCGCCTCCTCGACCGGCAGGAGCTCCAGGCTCAGGGCCTTCACGCCGGCGCGGGCGGCCCGGCCCAGCAGACGGTGGCGGGCGTAGACGTTCTCCATCCCCTCGGCCAGCATCAGGTCCAGGGCCGCCTCCAGGCCGAAGAAGAGGGAAACCGCCGGGGTGTAGGCCGTGTTCCACTTGGCCAGGGACTTGCGCGCCGCCTCCAGGCTGAAGTAGTAGCGCGGAGAGCGGCACTGGGCGACCCTCGCCCAGGCCTTTTCGCTGACGCTGATGACCGCCAGGCCGGGCGGCGTCATGAGGGCCTTCTGGCTGGCCGTCACCACGATATCAACGCCCCACTCGTCGGTCTTCAGTTCGATGCCGCCCAGGCCGCTGACGGCGTCGACGCAGAGGATCGCCCGGTGTTCGCGTACCAGCGCCGCCAGCGCGGCGATGTCGTTGGTCACGCCGGTCGAGGTCTCATTCTGGGTGGCCAGGACGGCCTTTATCTCCGGGTCGGCCGTAAGCCGGGCGCGGACCTGCTCCAGGTCGTAGGACCGGCCCCACTCGAAAGCCAGTTCGATGACCTCCGCCCCGTATATCCCGGCCAGGTCGCGAAAGCGCTCGCCGAATTTGCCCCCGACCAGGGCCAGCACCCGGTCGCCGGGGTTGACGGTGTTCGCCACCGCGGCCTCCAGGCCGCCGGTTCCCGAACCGGTGAGGATGAACACCTCGTTCTTCGTCTGGAGGACCTGCCGGAGTTTACCGGTCAGGCGTTCGATGACGGCCGCGAAGTCCTTGCTCCGGTGCCCGATCATCGGGCGGGCCATGGCCTCGCTGACCTCCGGCGGCACGGGGGTCGGGCCGGGGATCATCAGGCGCAGTTTCCTGGTCATAGTCGGTCTTCCTCTCCTCCTGTAAAATAAACAACCCCTCGCCCCAAAAACAAGGGACGAGAGGCTTGCTCCCGCGTTGCCACCCTTTTTGGCCGTCTTCACGGCCCTCTCTCGCCGCCGCTAACGGCTGCGGCCGCCGTCCCCGCCTAGTCCGGACCACCGTTTCAGCGGGACCCCTTCGGGGAGGAATTCCCCGCCTTCCCCGCCGGTTCGCACCGCCCACCGGCTCTCTGTTTGGAAGAAGCTGCGGGTACTTTGCCCCTGCATAGGGTTTGCCGTTTATCGGATGACAAAACCAATTCTACTATAACTTCGCCCGCAAGGCAAGAAATTTCTTCACGAGGCGGCAAGATCCAAGAAATAACGGTGCAGCCGCCGGTCGGGGGTCAGTTCCGGGTGGAAGGCCGCGGCCAGGAGTCGGCCCTGCCTCACGAGGACGATCTTGCCGTCGAACGAAGCCAGGACCTCTGTTCCGGGGCCGACCGCCGTGACATAGGGGGCACGGATGTAGACCGCCCGCACCGGCTCCGGGCCCAGCGCCGCGACGTGCAGGTCGGTCTCGAAGCTGTCGACCTGGCGCCCGAAGGCGTTACGCCGGACGGTGATGTTCATCAGGCCCAGGCGGGGCTGGGGCACCCCGTCGATGTCCTGCGCGTCCTCGATCTCCTTCGCCAGGAGCACCATCCCGGCGCAGGTCCCGAAGATCGGCCACCCGGCCTCCCCTTTCTCACGGACCGGGTCGAGCAAGCCGTATTCTTTCATCAGCTTGCCGATCGTCGTGCTCTCGCCGCCCGGGATGATCAGGGCCCGGCACTCATCCAGCCGGCCGGGCTTGCGGATTTCCACCGCCTCGCAGCCCAGCTCGCGGATGGCGCGGGCATGCTCGATGAAGGCCCCCTGCAGGGCCAGGATACCGACGCGCATTCCCTTACCAGCCCCGGTCCTGCATCCGCTCGTGCGGGGCGATGCTCGAGATCTCCAGGCCGGGCATGGCCTCGCCCAGGTCGCGCGAGATCTCGGCCAGGATCTGCGGGTCGTTGTAGTGGGTGGTGGCGGCGACGATGGCCCTGGCGCGGGCCGCCGGGTTGGAGGACTTGAAGATGCCCGACCCGACGAAGATGCCGTCACAGCCGAGCTGCATCATCAGGGCGGCGTCGGCCGGAGTGGCGATCCCGCCGGCGGCGAAGTTGACGACCGGGAGGCGGCCCAACTCGGCCACCTGGGTCACCAGATCGTAGGGCGCGCCCATCTCCTTGGCGGCGTTGACCAGCTCCTCCCTGGGGAGCACGGTCAGGCGGCGGATCTCGTCGCTCACCAGGCGCATGTGGCGCACGGCCTCGACCACGTTACCGGTGCCCGGCTCGCCTTTCGTGCGGATCATGGCCGCGCCCTCGGCGATCCGGCGCAGGGCCTCGCCCAGGTTCCGCGCTCCGCAGACGAAGGGAACCTTGAAGAGGTGCTTGTTGATATGGAACTGCTCATCGGCGGGGGTCAGGACCTCGCTCTCGTCGATGTAGTCCACCCCGAGGGCCTCGAGGATCTGCGCCTCCACGAAATGGCCGATGCGCACCTTGGCCATCACGGGGATGCTGACGGCGTCCTGGATGCGCTTGATGACCGTCGGGTCGGCCATCCGGGCCACCCCGCCGGCGGCACGGATATCGGCCGGCACCCGCTCCAGGGCCATCACGGCGCAGGCCCCGGCCTCTTCGGCGATCCTGGCCTGCTCCGGGGTGGTGACGTCCATGATGACGCCGCCCTTGAGCATTTCAGCCAGGCCTTTCTTAACCGTCCAGGTTCCCTTTTCGACCATTGAACAGATGCCTCCCGCTGAGAACTTTCTGCTTTTGCCCTATGATACGGGAATATATTACATCAACCATCGGCGTGAAACAACCGCCTCCTGCCGGCATGGGAAACATTGCTGCGCGAAGAGGATGGATTCCGTACGCAACCTATAGTCAAATGACAACTGCCGGAGGGGAAGAGGTATGGACATGCGTGACGACGAGAAGGGCCAAAAGGCGGCCCCGCAAAACAGGAGCAGACGGTCCACCGCGCCGAAGGGTTAAAGGGCATAGCGCCGGAGCCTGATGAACTCACGGCGTGGGACGTAAACCCCGAGTTGCAGGACACAGGTACCGACCAGGAACGGTGAGTGGCGGCCGACGGTCTAACGCACGAGCAGGACCGGGATCTTGGAGAGGTGCACCACCTTGTGGGCCACGCTGCCCAGGACCAGGCCCTCGAAGCCCTTCAATCCCCGGGTACCGACGGCGATCAGGTCGAAGTCGCGCCGCTCGGCGTAACGGCAGATCCGTTCGGCGGGATCACCGAAGCGGTGCTCGTAGATGATCTCCAGCCCTTCCCCGGCGAAATACTCCTTATACTTCTTCTCGATATTCGTGATGCTTTCCTCGACGGTCTCCATCAGCTTATCGTGCATAATAAACGAGAACTCGATCTCCTCGCCCTCTTGCTTCGGGCCGGACCTTTCGGCCGCGGGGAAGACCGAGAGGACGGTCACGCGGACCTGCGGATTCCTCTTCATCATCTCGATCACGAAATCCGCCGCGCGGAAGGATGACTTGGAGCCGTCGCCGGCCAGGAGAATATTGAATGCCATTGCCTTCCTGCCTCCTCCCTCTCTCTCTTGCTACTTCACCAGGATTACCGGGCACGGGGCCATCTGCAGCACCTTGTGGCTCACGCTTCCGATGAGAATCTCCTGGATGCCGCTCGCCCCCCGGGTACCCATGACGATGAGGTCAAACTGGCCGTCCCGGGCGTATTCGCAGATTTCCTCCGCCGGGTTGCCTTTTCTGTAGGCGGTGGCCGCCGTGAACCCCTCCTTCTCGAGCACGGCCATGGTCCGGTTCAGGATCTCGGCGCGCTCCTCTTCAAACAGTTCTTCAATACTCGCCGCGGCCTTGCCCCGCTCGGCCGCCACCCAGAAGAGCTTCCGGGCCACGAAACGCCGGGGGACGTTGACCACGTTGAACACCGTCACTTCGATCTCCGGGTTCAGCCGTAAAAGCTTTACGGTGTACTCGGCGGCGCGCAGCGAATTCTCCGAACCGTCGGTGGGGATCAAGACCTTCTTCAACAACCGTTAACCCCCCTTTATCTTTAAGGTTAATTGGTTCCGTTAGAAGTACCGTAGAAGTACCGTTTGACGGCCGACGATCGACGACCGTCCTAGTCGTCCGGGGTAATGCGCGCCAGGGCCACCAGGGAGTCGCCCTCGCCCAAGCGCATCAGCAGGACGCCCTGGGTGGCGCGTCCCTGCACCGAGATCTCCCCGGTCTTGATACGGATGACCACCCCGGCCCGGCTGACCAGGACCACCTCTTCCCGGGGCGTGACCACCTGCAGGCCCACCACGCGGCCGTTGCGCTTGGACGGACGGATGGCGATGATGCCCTTGCCCCCGCGGCCCTGGGTGCGAAAGTCGCTGAGGGGGGTGAGCTTGCCGTAGCCCTTCTCGGTGACCACCAGCAGATGGGCGCCGGGTTGCACGTGCTCCATGCCGACCACGGCGTCCCCTCCGGTCAGCGAGATGCCGCGGACGCCGCGCGCGGTACGTCCCATGGGCCGCACGTCCTCTTCCCGAAACCTGATGGCCAGGCCCCGCCGCGTACCGATCAGCACTTCCTGGTCGCCCTTGGTGATGGTCACAGCGACCAGTTCGTCCCCCTCGTCGAGGGAGATGGCGATCAGGCCGTCGCGGCGGACGGTGTCGAACTCCTCCAGCCGCGTCTTCTTGACCACCCCGCGGCGCGTGACCATGAGGAGGTACTCGCCGGAGTCGAAGCTCTTAACGGGAATGATGGCCGTCACCCGTTCGTCGTTGCCCAGGAGCAAAAGGTTCACCAGCGCCGTTCCGCGGGCGTGCCGCCCGGCCTCCGGGATCTCGTAGACCTTGACGCGGTAAGCCTTGCCCCGCTCCGTGAAGAAGAGCAGGTAGTCGTGCGTCCGGGTCACGAAGAGGTCCTTGACGAAGTCCTCGATCCTGGGCTCGACCCCGGTGACGCCCCGCCCGCCGCGGCGCTGGCTGCGGTAGACGTTCAGCGGCATCCGCTTGACGTAGCCCTCGTGGGTGATGGTCACCACGACGTCCTCCTGCGGGATCAGGTCCTCGGGGCGGAAGGACGTCTCGTCGCGGGCGATCTCGGTCCGCCGCGCGTCGGCGAACTTCTTCCTGACCTCCGCCAACTCGTCCTTGATGATGCCCAGTACGAGTTTCTCATCGGCCAGCACGGCCTGGAGATAATCGATGCGGGCGACGAGTTCCCGGTACTCCTCCTCCAGCTTCTCCCGCTCCAGGGCGGTCAGGCGGTGCAGGCGCATGTCGAGGATGGCCTGCGCCTGCTTCTCGGAGAGGCCGAAGTTCTCCATCAGGGCCGCCCGGGCCGTGTTGACGTCGCGCGAGCGGCGGATGATGCGGATGACCTCGTCCAGGTGCTGCAGAGCGATGCGCAGGCCCTCGACGATGTGCATCCGGGCGCGCGCCTGTTCCAGCTCGTAGCGCGTCCGCCGCGTGACGACCTCCCGCTGGTGGTCCAGGTAATGGTGCAGGATGTCTTTCAGGCCCATCACCCGCGGCTGCCCGTGCACGAGGGCGAGCATGATCACGCCGAAGGTCTCCTGCAGCTGGGTGTGCTTGTAGAGATGGTTGAGGACGACCCGGGCGTTGGCGTCGCGCCGTACCTCGATGACGACGCGCATGCCGTTGCGGTCGGACTCGTCCCGCAAATCGCTGATGCCGTCGATCTTCTTCTCCCGCACCAGGGCTGCGATCTTCTCCACGAGCCGCGCCTTGTTCACCTGGAACGGGAGTTCACTGATGATGATCACCGGCCGGTGACCCTGCTTCTCGATCACCGCCCGGCCGCGGACCTTGATACTCCCCCGTCCGGTCCGGTAGGCATCCTGGATGCCCTCGCGGCCCATGATGATCCCGGCCGTGGGGAAATCCGGGCCCGGGATGAAGCGCATGAGTTCCTCCAGTTCGGCCTCCGGGTGGTCGATGTAGTGGACCAGGCCGTCGATGACCTCGCCCAGATTGTGGGGCGGGATGTTGGTGGCCATGCCCACCGCGATGCCCGAGGAGCCGTTGACGAGCAGGTTGGGGATGCGCGAGGGCAGGACGACGGGCTCCTTGGTGCTGCCGTCGTAGTTGGGGATGAAGTCGACGGTCTCCTTGTCGATGTCGGCCAGCATCTGCGCCGTGATACGGGCCATCCGAACCTCGGTGTAGCGCATCGCCGCGGGGGCGTCGCCGTCGACCGAGCCGAAGTTGCCGTGCCCGTCGACCAGCGGGTAGCGCGAGGAGAAGTCCTGCGCCAGCCGCACCAGGGCGTCGTAGATGGCGGCGTCGCCGTGGGGGTGGAACTTGGCCATCACCTCGCCGACGACGTAGGCCGACTTGCGGTGCGGCTTCTCCGCCGTCACGCCGAGGTTGTGCATGGCGTACAGGATACGCCGGTGCACCGGTTTCAGCCCGTCCCGGACATCCGGGAGGGCGCGCCCGACGATGACGCTCATGGCGTAGTCCAGGTAGGACTGGCGCATCTCGCGGCCGATGTCAATGGGGATGACCTTACCGGCATTCAAGGCCAACTAAACTTCCTCCTCCCGCTGGGATGTGAGACGTGGGATGTTGGAAGTGAGAGACTTGAAGGACTTCGCTCAGCGAATTCCCATCCGCTGTTCCCACATCTCAAGTCTCACCTCCCAACATCCCATTAGACGTCCAGGTTCCGGACCTCGCGGGCATGGCGCTGGATGAACTCCCGCCGCGGCTCGACCTGGTCGCCCATCAGGGTAGTGAACAGAACTTCGGCGGCCATGGCGTCCTCGATACTGACCTGCAGGACAGTCCGCCGTTCGGGGTCCATGGTCGTCTCCCACAGCTGCTCGGGATTCATCTCGCCGAGGCCTTTGTAGCGCTGAATGCTGATCTCCTTGCCGC
Source organism: Thermoanaerobacterales bacterium (assembly GCA_030019475.1). Taxonomy (NCBI): domain Bacteria; kingdom Bacillati; phylum Bacillota; class Clostridia; order Thermoanaerobacterales; species Thermoanaerobacterales bacterium. The sequence goes on from JASEER010000016.1 coordinate 45,877, forward strand.
CGTGCTCCTTCAGGTAAGCCTCAAGCTCGGCGTCGCTGTAGAGATAGGTGTTTTCCTTGCCCTTCTTCACCCGGTAGAGGGGCGGCTGGGCGATATAGACGTAGCCCCGCTCGATCATGGGGCGCATGTAGCGGTAGAAGAAGGTCAGCAGCAGGGTACGGATGTGGGCGCCGTCGACGTCGGCGTCGGTCATCAGGGTCACGCGGTGGTAGCGGGCCTTATTGATGTCGAAATCCTCGCTGACCCCGGTGCCGATGGCCGTGATCAGGGCCCGGATCTCCTCGTTACCCAGGATCTTGTCCTGCCGGGCCTTTTCCACGTTCAGGATCTTGCCCCTCAGGGGCAGGATGGCCTGGAAGCGGCGGTCGCGGCCCTGCTTGGCCGACCCGCCGGCCGAGTCGCCCTCGACGATGTACAATTCGGACACCGCCGGGTCCCGCTCCGAGCAGTCGGCCAGCTTCCCGGGCAGGGCGCTGGACTCCAGAAGGCTCTTTCGCTTGGTCAGTTCGCGCGCCCGCCGGGCGGCCTCCCGGGCGCGGGCGGCGATGACGGCGCGGTCGATGATGCGGCGCCCCACCGCCGGGTTCTCCTCCAGGTAGATCGCCAGGCGCTGGGAGACGACATTGTCCACGATTCCCCGGACCTCGCTGTTGCCCAGCTTGGTCTTGGTCTGACCCTCGAACTGCGGGTCGGGGACCTTGACGCTGATTACCGCGGTGAGGCCCTCGCGGACGTCTTCCCCGCCGAAACCCCCGTTCTTCAGCAGGTTGTACTTCTTGCCGTAGTCGTTGATGACCCGCGTCAGGGCCGCGCGGAAGCCGGCCTCGTGGACCCCGCCGTCAATGGTGCGGATGGTGTTGGCGTAGGAGTAGATCAGCTCCCGGTCGCTGTTGACGTACTGGAAGGCGACTTCGACCCAGACGTCCTGCCGCTTGTCTTCAAAATGCACCGGGTCCGGGGGCAGGGTTTCCTTCTTGGCCGTCAGGTAACGGACATAGTCCTTGATCCCGCCGGCGTGCTGGAAGACCTGCTCCTCCCCCGTCCGCTCGTCGCGGAAGACGATTGTCACCCCGGCGTTAAGGAAGGAGAGTTCGCGCAGGCGCTGCGCCACGGTTTCGTATTCAAAATGGGTCGTTTCGAAAATCTCCGGGTCGGGAGCGAAGGTCACCGTGGTGCCGGTGTCGTGAGCCTCGCTGAGCCGTTCCAGTTCCGAAACCGGCACGCCCCGGGCGAAGCGCTGACGGTAGATATGCCCGTCGCGCTTGACCTCCACCACCAGGGATTGGGAAAGGGCGTTGACCACCGAGACGCCCACGCCGTGCAGTCCGCCGGAGATCTTGTAGAGGCCCCCGCCGAACTTCCCGCCGGCGTGGAGCTTGGTGAGCACGACCTCCAGGGCCGGTCGCCCGACCTGGGGATGGATGTCCACCGGGATACCGCGACCGTTGTCGCTCACGGTCACCGATTCATCCGGGTGGATGGTCACCTCGATGTAGTCGCAATAGCCCGCCAGGGCCTCGTCGATACTGTTGTCGACCACCTCGTAGACCAGGTGGTGCAGTCCCCGCGGCCCGGTGGACCCGATGTACATCCCGGGACGCTTGCGAACGGCCTCCAGCCCCTCAAGGACCTGGATATCCTGGGCATCGTATCCGGTATGGTTTTTTTCCAAAAACCCCTTCTCCTCCTCAACCTGCCGTGGCAGGCCGCTCTAAACACTCCAGATAATTATTCTACCACATCTCAGTCGGCAATGATTAGTCATTAACGCTCCCCGAGCCGGAAAGAGCACGCTTTTTCAAGGTGCTGCAGGAAATCGGGGAAATGTAAACGCGGTCGGTTGTAATGACGAAGGAGCGATGCCTTTCCCCCTCTTCTATAATTGTTTCCAGAAGTCCCTCGCTGCGAACCATGCGGAGAAAATCACGCGTCGGCGTGGCCATCCTCGTCTGCAGGTCCAGGATGGCGATGATATCCTTCTTGGAAACCATCACGTCGGCCCCTAAATGCAAGAACATCCTACCCCTCGTCCCCTTTCTTCAGAATTCTGCCTTCTTCGACATAAAACACCCTGTCGCCGTAGCCCGCGGCCAGCGAATCCCGGTTTACGGTGATAAAGGCCTGTCCCCGGCCGCGCAGGCCGGCCAGCAGCCTTTCCTGGCGCCCCTCGTCCAGCTCGTAGAGGACATCGTCCAGGAGGACGATGGGGTCCGATCCCAGGCGTTCCCGCCAGAGGTTCAGCTGGGCCATCTTGAGGGCCAGTATGATGGAGCGCTGTTGCCCCTGGGAGGCGAAAAGCCGCGCGGGACGGCCGCCGAGCGTCAGGCCCAGGTCGTCGCGGTGGGGACCGACCGTGGTCTGGCCGCTGCCCGTGTCACGCGGGTAGGCGGTCTCCAGCGCCTTCAGCAGGGCCTCCGCCACGTCCGCCTCGGTCAGCCCTGCCAGTTCGACTGCGCTCAGGTAACGCAGCCCCAGTTCCTCCCCCCCTCCGGCCCCGGTCCAGGCGGCGTACGCCCCGGCCACCGCCGGGGCCAGGCGGCGCAAAATCTCAAGGCGCGTTACGACGACCCGGGCGCCGTACCGGGCGACCTGCTCGGTCCAGAGAGCAAAGGAGGGGTCTTTCGACGGCGCCGGGGCGCGCAGCAGCGCGTTGCGCTGGGCCACCGCCCGGCGGTAGGCCTGAATGTCGTCCAGGTAGCCGGGCCGCAGGGGGCCCAGTTCCAGGTCCATGAAGCGGCGCCGGTATTGCGGGCCGCTTTTGATCAGCCAGAGGTCGTCGGGCGTAAAGAGGACAAGGCCGGTCTCGGCGCCGAGGGTGCTGCGGGAAACTGTCTCCCCGGCAAGGGTGCTGCGCCGGCCTTCCGGCCCCAGGGCAAAGGCCACCTCGACCCTTCCCGCGGGAGTGTGCAACACCCCCTTAACCTCGGTCCCCCGGGCACCCCAGGCGATGACCTCGCCCTGCCGCACGGCGCGGTAGGAAAAGCCGCGTAACAGCATATAGCAGGCCTCGATGAGGTTCGATTTCCCCTGGGCGTTACGCCCGCAGACAATGTTTAAACCGGGGTGGGGCTGGAGACTGAATGTACGATAGTTGCGAAAATCCCGGCCCTCGAGTTGTTCCAGCCACAAAGCTCCCCGAGTCTCCTCCCTGCCCCGTTTGCCGTCGGACTATGTCTTCCTTACGCCAGCCGGACCGGCAGCACCAGGCCCAGGTAGCCGTTATCCTCCGCCACCGGCCGGATCAGGGCGGGGCCGACGGGCCCGTTGAACTCCAGGCTCACCGGCGCCGGGCCGGCCGCCCGCAGGGCGTCGATGAGATACCCGGCGTTGAAGGCGACCTGCAGCGCCTCACCATCCAGGGCGGCGGGCAACTCCTCTATCAGGGAGCCCACCTGGGAACGCGCCGAGATGGTCAACTCGGTTGCCTTGAGTTCCAGGACCACCAGCGGGGTCTCGTTGGCGGCCAGCGTCGAGGCACGCTCCACCGCGGCCAGAAGGGTGAGGGGCTCCACCTGGTCCAGGCGGGAACGGTAACCGCCCGGGATCACCTGCCGGTAGTCGGGGAACTGCCCTTCGATCAGGCGGGTCAGGACGCGAACCGGGCCGTTGGCAAAGGTGGCGTAGCTGTCGGCGACGGCCACCTCCGTTTCCTCGTCCTCGGCCGCGCTGAGTAAACGACCCAGCTCGCCCAGGGCCTTCCCCGGCAGAATAACGTTGGTCAGATTAATGTCGCTCCCCGGGAGGTCGACCCGCGCCAGCGCCAGGCGGTGGGTGTCGGTGGCCACCGCCCGCAGCTCCTGCTCGGTGAGTTCCAGCAGGATACCGGTGAACACCGGCCGCAGCTCGTCCTGGCCGACGGCGTAAAGGACCTGGCGGGTGACGTCCCGCAGGACCTCGCTGCGGAGGCTGAACTGCGCTCTGGGCGTCAGGACCGGCAGGTGGGGAAACTCCTCGGCGGCGTAACCGTTGAGGCTGGCTTCCGCCCGGCCGTAACGGATGGCGGCGCTGTACGAGGAAAGGTCGGCGATGAAGGACACCGGGCCCTCCGGCAGGCGGCGGATGATCTCCGAAAAGTAGCGGGCCGGCAGGACTATGGATCCCGGTATGATGTCGGAGGCCGTGAGCCGGCAGCTGATGTAGAATTCAAGGTTGGTGCCGGTGAACGTAAGCCCCTCTTCGTCGGCTTCGATAAGGATCCCGCCCAGTACAGGCATGGGGCTCTTGCCGGCCACGGCGCGTCCAACGGTGGTGATACCGGTCAAAAGGTTGTCCCGGGTTGTTTTGAAGCGCATCGTCACACCTCCGGAGATCGTCATGCGGGATAGGATTTTAAGGTATCAAATGACCGTGGTCGTAACCGTATGGGC
>JASEER010000017.1 GCA_030019475.1 Thermoanaerobacterales bacterium
GGGTATGCGGGATTATTTCTCCAGTTCCGCCCGTTCGCTACCGTAAGGCCCCCGGTTTCTCAGATAGCAGGACTGGGCTAGGCCGGAGGCGAATGGTATAACGCAGATACCGAAGACCAGCCGAGAAACGATACGGGAGTATATCTATGCTTGCCATAGTTCACACCGTCGCCCTGACCGGACTTGAAGGGCATATCGTACGCGTGGAGGTTGACGCGGGAGGCGGCCTTCCGGGCTGGGAGATCGTAGGCCTGCCGGATGCGGCCGTCCGCGAAGCGAAGGATCGGGTACGGGCGGCGATTAAGAATGCGGGGTTCGAGTTCCCTTCCCGCAGGATTACGGTGAACCTGGCTCCGGCCGATATACGGAAGGAGGGGCCGGGCTATGACCTGGCCATCGCCGTAGGCCTCCTGGCGGCGACGGAACAGGCGCCGGCGGACGCCGCCGGGAGCATCCTGCTCTTCGGGGAGCTGTCCCTGGACGGCAGCGTGCGCCCGGTGACCGGGATGTTGCCCGCAGTGGCGGCGGCCGTGGCCCGAGGTTTCCCCCGGGCCGCCGTGCCGGCGGGTAACGCCGTGGAGGCGGCGCTGGTGGACGGGGCCGGGATTTATCCCGTGGTCAGCTTGGCCCAGGTCGTGCGGTTCCTGCAGGGGGAAGAAGGGATCACTCCTTGTACGGCCGACGTATACGCCCTGCTGGCCGAGGGGGATGAGAGCGGACTCGACCTGGCGGACATCAAGGGGCAGCCGGCGGCACGCCGCGCCCTGGAGGTCGCCGCCGCCGGAGGGCATAACCTGCTGCTGGTCGGCAGCCCGGGCGCCGGCAAGACCATGCTCGCCCGTAGGCTGCCCGGCATCCTGCCCGCACTGACGCCGGAAGAGGCCATCGAATGCACGAAGGTGCACAGTCTGGCCGGGCGCCTCGCTCCCGGGCAGCACCTGGTGACCCGGCGTCCCTTCCGCGCCCCGCACCATACCGCCTCGGCGGTATCCCTGGCAGGCGGGGGAAGGGTGCCGCGGCCCGGCGAGATCAGTCTGGCGCATAACGGCGTCCTTTTTCTCGACGAGTTACCGGAGTTCCCGCGGGATGCTCTGGAGGCGCTGCGGCAGCCCCTGGAGGACGGGACGATCACCGTCGCCCGCGTCTCGGCGGCCGTCAGCTTTCCGGCGAGGATAATGCTCGTAGCCGCAATGAACCCGTGTCCCTGCGGGCATTTCGGCGATACCGGCAAGGAGTGCCTTTGTACCCCGGCCCAGATCCAGCGCTACCTGGGGCGCGTCTCGGGACCGCTGCTGGACCGCATCGACATCCAGATCGAGGTCGGGCGGGTGGCATACGACGACCTGGCGGCCGCCCCGCCCGGGGAAAACTCGGCTGCGGTTCGGCAGCGGGTCGAGCGGGCACGGGCCGTGCAGCGCGCCCGGCTGGACGGAAGCGGCGCGGACTGCAACGCCCGCATGGGCGTGCGCGAGATCCGCCACCACTGCCGGCTGGGGCGGGATGCGCACGAGGTCATGCGTCTGGCCTTCCGCCAACTCCAGTTGAGCGCTAGGGCCTATGACCGTATATTGAAGGTCGCCCGCACCATCGCCGACCTGGACGGGAGCGCCGACATCCAGGCTCCCCACGTCGCCGAGGCCGTGCAGTACCGCAACCTGGACCGGAAATACTGGGCCTAGGGTGCACGGCGGCCGAGACGTTGCCGGGGCGGCGGCCTCGCGATGGAGGTGTGAGCGTGGAGTTGAAGCTGAAGAAGGACGGGGAGAACCGCTGGCGTTTGCCCCGCCGGGGGAAGATGCTGGTTGATGCAGTGGTTTACATCAGCGAAGAACTCCTGCCGCAGCTGTACGAGGATAAGTCGCTGGAACAACTGGCACATGCCGCCTCCCTTCCGGGAGTGGTGGAGCCGGTTCTCGGCATGCCGGACATCCACGAGGGCTTCGGCCTGCCCATTGGCGGCGTCATGGCCGTGGAACCCGACGGGGTAATCTCCTGCGGTGCCGTGGGGATGGACATTAACTGCGGCGTCCGTCTCCTTCGCAGCGGCCTGGAGGCACGGTACTGCGACAGGCCGCTCCTGCGGCGTCTGATCGAGCGGATCGAGTACTACGTGCCCACCGGCGTAGGCAAGAAGGGGAGACATAAGGGACTCAGCGGGGAAATCTTTGAGGCGGTGGCGGCCCGGGGCGCGGCGGCCGTGGTCGCCGAGGGGTTCGGCGCGCGCCAGGACCTTGAGTATATCGAGGAGGGCGGCTTCCTGCCCGGGGCCGACCTCGGGGCCGTTTCGCGGCAGGCGCAGCGGCGGGGCGCGGTGCAGTTGGGGACGCTTGGGGGCGGGAACCACTTCGTCGAGATCCAGGAAGTGACCGAGATATACGACGCGGAGCTGGCGGGCCGCTTCGGGCTCTTCCCCGGCCAACTGACGGTGATGATCCACACGGGGAGCCGCGGTTTCGGCCACCAGATCTGCACGGACTACACCCGCCGGCTGGCGGAGGCGGCGCCTCATTACGGGATCGAACTCCCGAGCCGGGGACTGGCCTGCGTGCCGGTTGACTCCCCCGAGGGGCGTGACTATTACCGGGCCATGTCGGCGGCGGTGAACTTCGCCTTCGCCAACCGGCAGATCATTATGACGGATGTGCGGCGCGCCTTCAACGACGTGCTGGGCTCCCCGCCGGAGGCGCTCGGGCTGCGGCCGGTGTACGACGTGGCGCACAACATCGCCAAGTGGGAGACGCACCGGGGGCGGCGCCTGCTGGTGCACCGGAAGGGAGCAACCCGCGCGCTTTGCGCGGGGCACCCGGGCAACCCCCCGGTCTACCTGGATGTCGGGCATCCGGCACTCATACCCGGGAGCATGGGGACGGCCTCCTATGTTCTGGTCGGGACCGAGAAGGCGGCCGAGACCTTTTTCTCGATCAATCACGGGGCCGGGAGGGTGCTCTCCCGCACGGCGGCGGAAAAGGCGATCAGCCGGGATGAATTCGAGCGGACCATGGGCGACGTCCTTTACAACGCCTGGGACTACCGGGAGATCGTGGATGAGGCGCCCTCGGCCTACAAGGATATCGAGCAGGTGGTCGGCGTCCTGGCCGCTGCCGGGCTTGCGCGCATGGTCGCGCGTATGCGGCCGCTGGCGGTGATCAAGGGAAAGGACTAGCAGTCCAGCGGGGCCAATCCTTATGATAAAACATCATGGTGGGGGAAAGCGGTTGTGCGGGTACGGTTTTTGCCTGATGACGTCAGTGTGGAGGATGTGGTGGGGGAAAAGCTGGTCACCCTGGCGGCAACGGCCGGAATCGTCCTCCGCGGGGCCTGTGGCGGCGCCGGGACGTGCGGCCGTTGCCGCGTAACGCTGCGCGAGGGGAGGGTGGCCCTGGGGTCCGACGGGGACACCGTGCTGGAGGGGCCGGCGGATGTTCCGGCCTGCCGGTGCCGCCCGCTGAGCGACCTCGTGGTGGAGATCCCGGAGACGGCGCGGCTGAGGGAACACCGGGTCCTGATCGAGGCTGCGGGGGACGAACGCCTACTGCCGGAACTTCGGGATGCGGTGCCTGGTACGCTGTCGGCCCTCTACCGGACGGTAAATGTGGCCCTCGATCCTCCGACGGTGAATGATGCCAAGGACGATTTGGCGCGGCTGCGCGGCGCCCTGGAAGCCGTTGTCCCGGGCAGGGTGCTCCGGGTCGGACTGGATGTCCTGCGGGATCTGCCGGGCGTCCTGCGCGAGGGGCAGTGGCGGGTGACGGTAGGGCTGGCCGAAAGCGCCGACGGCGTAGAGGTCTCGGCCCTGACGCCGGGCTACGCGACCGACGGCGTCCTCGGATTGGCCCTTGACCTGGGAACCACGACGGTGGCCGGGCAACTGGTGGACCTGGCCACCGGGCGGGTGGTGGCGGAGGCGGGGGCGTACAACCGTCAGGCGGCCTTTGGGGACGACGTGATTTCGCGCATTGTCTACACGGTTGAGGAAAAGGACGGCCTCGCGCATCTACAGCGGGAGGCCGCGGCAAGTATCAACAGCGTGTTGCAGGCGATGCTGGCCGGGCTCGGGCGGAGTGGGCTGGACGTGCGGTCCGCCGTCTGCGCCGGCAACCCGACCATGATCCACCTCCTGTTCGGGGTGGATGCGAGATACCTGCGGCTGGAGCCGTACGTTCCGGCGGCCGACGAATGGCCGGCTGTTCGCGCGGCTGAACTGGGGCTCGCGCTGCACCCGCGGGCGCTGGTGCACACGCTGCCGGGAGTGGCCAGCTACCTTGGCGGGGATATTACAGGCGGCCTTGTGGCCGCGGGGGTTGACGTCAGCGACGAACTGACCCTTTTCCTGGATGTCGGTACTAACGGGGAGATGGTGCTCGGCAACCGGGAGTGGCTGGTGGGCTGCGCGTGCTCGGCGGGCCCGGCCTTTGAAGGCGGGGGAATCGCCTGCGGGATGCGCGCCGAGACCGGGGCCATCGAGCGGGTCGGCATCACCGCCGGAGGTTACGAGGTTGTCCGGCGTACGGTCGGCGACGCTCCCCCGGCCGGCCTCTGCGGCAGCGGACTGATCGGGACTGTGGCTGCGCTGCGGCGGGCGGGAGTGGTCGACCGTGCAGGGCGCTTCGTCAACGGTGTGGATACACCGCGGCTGCGGCCGGGACCGGACGGGCCTGAGTTCGTGATCGCCTGGCCGGCCGAAACGGCGGGCGGGCGGGCCATTACTCTCGGAGAGGCGGAAATCGCGAATATCCTTCGGGCGAAAGCCGCGGTCTTCGCCGGCATTCGCAGCATGCTCAATGCAGTCGGCATCGGGCTGAATGAGATTGAGCGTGTCGTGATCGCCGGCGGTTTCGGGCGTTACCTGCATCTCGCTGATGCGGTGGCCATCGGGCTCTTGCCCGACCTTCCGCCGGAAAGGTACTCATATCTCGGCAACACCGCTCTCAAGGGAGCGCGGGCGGCGCTGTTGGCAGCCGAAGTGCGGACGCGGGTCGCCGCGGCGGCCGAGCGCATGACTTACCTGGATCTGAGCATGGAGACCGGCTTCATGGACGAGTTCATGCGGGCCCTCTTCCTTCCCCACACCGATGAATCGTTGTTTCCTACGGTTGCGGGCCATGGGTTGGCTGATCCTTAGACCGCAACGTAGCGGCGGCCCGCCCCGACCGTACGTCAACCGCGTCCGGCGGCGCCGGTGCGGTCCGCTTTCCCCGAACGGTAACCGCCCCGCCGGGAAGGGCCGCCGGCACGGGGTGAAGAGATCAGGGTTGAACACCAAAGGCTGAAAACTATCACCCACACGTCGTAAGAAGCAGCACACCGCGGACTTCCAGCGGGTGGCTGCTTTTTTGTTGCCCGGGGCGGGCGAATCTAATTACCATATCTCCTATAATTCACGCCTTTTGGTGAACCGCCTGAGTGAAGGGGGAGAGAATTTGGTCACAGAGTGCGGTACCACGCTGCTAGAGAGGACTCGCGGCATCGTGGCTCCCTATGCGGGGCGGGAAGGCATGCTTGTCCACGCCCTGCAGGATGTCCAGGGAGTCTTCGGCTACTTGCCCGAGGATGCCTTGCGGGTGCTGGCGGAGGAACTGGGCGTATCGTTGTCCCACATCTGGGGGGTTGCCTCCTTCTATGACCGTTTTCATTTTATACGCCGGGGGCGGAATACCGTGCGGGTATGCACCGGAACGGCATGCCAGGTCCAGGGGAGCCGGAACGTTCTGCAGCAGGTGGAGAAACTGCTGGGCCTCAGGAACGGTGAGACGAGTCCGGATTTCAGCTTCACTCTGGAAACGGTCAATTGCGTCGGCTGCTGCGGGCTGGCTCCGGTCGTTACGGTGAACAACGAGGTCGTCCCGGCGCCAGAAATGGAACGCGTGCTTGCCGACCTGCGAAAGGGGAACGGCGGCAATGACTAGACTGGCGAGTGCGGCGGACCTGGCCGCGCTGCGGGAACGCCTGGCGGCGCAATACGCGTCCGGCGAACCCGTGGTCAGGGTTTGCACCGGCTCGGCCTGCCGGGCCGCCGGCTCATTACGGGTGGCCGACGCGGTGACCGAGGAGCTTCGCCGCGCCGGAATTCAGGTGAGTGTCCGGCGAACCGGCTGCCAGGGGTTCTGCCAGCACGGCCCGTTGGTGATGGTCGATCCGGAGGGCTGGCTTTACGGAGGGGTTACGCCCTCCGACGCGGCAAAACTGGTGGATTTGACGGTACGACGCAGACAACTGATCGAACACCTTGCCTGCCGGCACCCGGAGACCGGGCGACCGATCGGTTCAACCTCCGAACTGCCGTTTTATCAGCGACAAACCCGCCTGGTGTTGCGGCACTGCGGGTTGATCGACCCGACCTCCATCGAGGACTACATCGCGGCGGGCGGCTATCGCGCCCTGGCCAGGGTGCTGGAGACGATGTCACCGGAGGCGGTGATCAGCCTCATCAAGCGTGCGGGGCTGCGCGGACGTGGCGGCGCCGGCTTTCCCACCGGCCGGAAGTGGGAGGCCGGGCGGGCGGCCACCGGGACGCGGAAGTTCGTCATCTGTAATGCCGACGAGGGCGACCCCGGAGCGTTCATGGACCGCAGCCTGCTGGAAGGGGATCCTCACGCCGTCCTGGAGGGGATGATCATCTGCGCGTACGCCATCGGTGACTGCCGGGAGGGTTTCGTGTACGTGCGCGAGGAATACCCCCTGGCCCTCGAGCACGTGCGCATCGCCATCGAAAAGGCCCGCGAGTTCGGGCTGCTCGGCAAGAATATCCTGGGCAGCGGCCTTGACTTCGATATCGAAATCCGGCGCGGGGCCGGCGCTTTCGTCTGCGGCGAATCGACGGCACTCATGTTTTCCATTGAAGGAAAACGGGGTATGCCCCGCGTCACCCCGCCTCGTTCGGTGGAAGCCGGGTTGTGGGGCTGCCCCACCTGCCTGAATAACGTCGAAACCTTCGCCAACGTCCCCTTGATCCTGAACCGCGGCGCCGATTGGTACGCGGGTATCGGTACCGAGGGTTCGAAGGGCACCAAGGTTTTCGCCCTTTCCGGCAAGGTCAAGTACACCGGGTTGATCGAGGTGCCCATGGGAGCGACCGTCCGGCAGGTGGTCTTCGACATCGGGGGCGGTATCGAGCAGGGGAAGCGCTTTAAGGCGGCGCAGATCGGGGGACCCGGTGGAGGGTGCATCGCCGAGGAACACCTTGACCTGCCCATTGACTTCGAGTCGCTCAAGGGTGTCGGATCCGCCATGGGATCCGGGGCGCTGGTGGTCGTGGACGAGACCACCTGCATGGTGGATCTGGCCCGCTATTTTCTCTCCTTTACGCAACAGGAATCCTGCGGCAAATGTCCGCCCTGTCGTATCGGGACCTATCAGATGCTTAGGATCCTGAACCGGATCGTTGAGGGAAAGGGAGAGGAAGCCGATCTCCGGAAACTGGACGATCTCGGTCGTCTGATCAGCAGGACGTCGCTCTGCGGACTCGGCAAGTCTGCGCCCGGACCGGTACTCTCGACGCTTCGTTTCTTCCGGGAAGAGTACCTGGCCCACATCCTTGAGCGACGCTGCCCGGCGGGGAGCTGCGAGACATTGAAGCGTTTGACGATCGGACCCGAATGTGTGCAATGCGGTCTCTGTGAGGAAACGTGTCCACAGCATGCCATTATGGAAACGGAGAACGGCCTCGCCATCGACCTGCTTCTCTGTGTGAACTGCGGGGCGTGTGTGTCCGTATGCCCGATGGAATGCATCGCGGAGGCAACCGGGGAGGGTGGAGCCAATGACGGCACCGGCGACGAAGGAACCGGCCCTGATCACTCTTACCATTGACGGGCGGCAAGCGGCGGCGGCCCCGGGTACCACGGTCATCGAGGCCGCGGCCGCCCTGGGCATCGATATTCCCCATCTCTGTTATTGTCCGGAACTCCCGAGCACCGGGTCGTGCCGCCTCTGCCTGGTCGAGATCGAAGGAGTCCGCGGACTGGTGGTGGCCTGCAAGCGCGAGGTGGCCCCGGGAATGGTCGTGCGCACGAACAGCGCCGAGATCCGGGATGCGCGCCGTTTTGTGGTGGAGCTGTTCCTGTCGCGGCATCCCCGGGGGTGTCTGACCTGTGAGGCGAGCGGCCGCTGCCTCCTCCAGCGGTATGCTTACGAACTGGGAGCGCAACACGATCGCTTCCCGTATGAGGATCCCGGGTTTGCGGTTGACGATGCCAATCCGTTCATCATACGCGATCCGAACCTCTGCGTCCTCTGCGGTCGCTGTATCCGGATCTGCAAACTTCAGGGCGCCGGCATTCTCGACTTCATTTACCGGGGCCTGGACACGAAGGTGGGGACGCCCTGGGACCGGCCGTTGCTGCAGTCCGGCTGCGACTTCTGCGGGAGTTGCGTCGGGGTCTGTCCCACGGGAGCCTTAACGGAAAAGCCGGGGCGCGGGCGGGGCCGGGAATGGGAACTCCGCAAGGCTCCTTCGGTCTGCAACCTTTGCGGCGCCGCCTGTGCCGTGGACCTGCACCTCAAGGACAACACTGTGGTGCGAGCGAGCTCCCCCCGGCCGACAGGTTTCCTTTGCGGCCGCGGCCGGTTCGGATGGACACGCTTCAGCCACCCCGAACGGCTGACGGCGCCCATGGTGAGAAAGGGCGGCGTCCTGGAACCCGTCGAGTGGGAGGAGGCCCTGGAGGCCGCGGCGCGGGGGCTGCAAACGGTGTGGCGGAAGTGGGGTTCCGGTGCCGTCGGGGGAGTTCTCGGCACCGACGTTTCAAGAGAAACCGGGCACGGCTTTCTTGAGGTCATGCGGGGCGGGTTGCAGACGGATCGCATCTACAGCACCCTGAGCTTCGGAGGGCTGGACGTGCTGTGTGATCTGCAGGCCGTGAGCGGCGGCAGGTATGCCGCTTTGGCGGATGTGGCCGCCGCCGATGTGCTTCTGGTCATCGGCGACGCCGTCCGGCGGGCGCCCGCTCTCTGGGCCTCGATCAACCGGGCGCTGGGGCGCGGCGCAAAGCTGATTTATGTGGGCCCCTACCGCGGCCGGCTGGCCCGGGCCGCGGGGGTGTGGTTGCGTCCCCGTCCCGGAATGACTGCCGTGGTCCTGCAAAGGATGGCGGCGGCGCTGTTGAGAGAGGACGGGAAGGCCCGGCTGCCCGGCCGGAGACTCGACAACTTCGCAGACTTCCTGGCCACGCTCGACACGGTCCCGGAGGGGGACCCGGGCAGCGGGGTCAGTGACGTGGACGTCAGCGCCGCCGCCGGCCTCTTCGGAGATCCGGCAGCGAGGGCGGTAACGGTCTTCGCCGTGGACGGCGTGGACCGCAGTACGGCCCGGGCGGCCGTCAACCTGGCCCTGTTCACGGGGAGAGGGGAACGCGGCCTTCACCCCGTCGCCGCTGTCGCCAATGCTTACGGACTCATAGGCACGGTCCCGAGGGGCGGGACGGGCCGGGACGCCACCCCCGGCGCCGAGAATATCCTGTCGGCCATGGAGCGCCACCGTGCCTGGTACGTGCTGGCCGAGGATCCCGTCTCCTCGTTCCCGGACCCGGAGCGGGTCCGTCATGCAATGGAGAAGGCCGATTTCCTCGTGGTTCAGGACATGTTCCTGACACCGACGGCCGCCATGGCCGATGTCGTATTGCCCGCCTCCGGGATCCCGGAGGAGAACGGAAGTATCACGGACGTTACGGGTAATCCTGTTCGATTCAGGCAGGCGGTAACTGCCCCTGCGGAGATAACGAACCTGCAAATCCTGATGGAAATCGCCTCCCGCCTGGAGCCGCGGCCGGCCGGCGGGGATGAGCGGCGCCCGCCGGGAAAGGAATCGCCGTTGGCGTCCTCTCCGCCGAAAGCAATGTTTCTGCCGGTGGGGATCGACGGCGCCGCCGGCGAGGACTCGTCCGGGTTATGGCTCGTCGGCTGGGCGTCCCGAACCGGTCCTCTCTTTCACCCCCGGTTGCGGTTGCAGGACTTCACCGTACTCGAGCCCTACGGCGGCGATTACGTCTCCCTGGCGCCCGAGGACGGCGCGGCCCTGGGCTTGGAGGAAGGAACGGAGGTTATGGTCCGGTCGCCCTCCGGACGCGCCGGCACCAGGGTGAAACTGGACGAGGGATTGGAGCGGGGGGTCGTCCTGGTCTCTCCGGACACACCCCTGGCCCGGGCCGTCATGGGCGACAGATGGCCCCTGGGGCCGACACCGATCCGGTTGACCCCGGCGAATGGATCGCAAGGAAGGGATGGAGACCGATGAACAGAGAGAACCACCTGACCGTCTGCCGGGCCACCCGGCAGATGATCGCTAAAGCGGGCCGCGACGGTGTCCCCACGGTGTTTGACCGCGTCCGGGGACGCAGGACCTGTGCTTTCGGGTCCGGCGGGACCTGCTGCCGTATCTGCGCGATGGGTCCCTGTCAGGTGAGGGAAAACGGCCCCGGAGCGGGGAGCGGCGTCTGCGGAGCTACTCCCGCCACCATCGCCGCGCGGAATTTCGGACGCATGATCGCCGCCGGCACCGCCGCGCACTGCGACCACGCCCGGGAGGTGATCGCCACCGCGCTGGAGGCCTTGCACAGTGAGAACGCCATCTACTCCGTCCGGGATCCGGAAAAGGTACGGGCGCTGGCCGGGGTTCTCGGCCTCACCCCGAAGGATACCGGGCCCGGCGGACTGGCGAGACAAGTCGCCGAGATGCTGAAGGGCGAGTTCGGGAGTCAAGACGGCGAGCTGCTTTTTGCCCGCCGGGCGCCCGCGAAGCGCTACGAAATCTGGCGCCGCCTCGAAGTCATTCCCCGCGGGATCGACCGCGAGGTCGTGGAGATGCTCCACCGCACCAGTGTGGGCGTGGACCAGGACTTCGAACACCTGATGCTCCAGGGTATGCGGACGGCTCTCGCCGATGGATGGGGCGGCTCCATGATCGCCACCGAATTGCAGGACGTGCTCTTCGGCGCGCCCCGCCCGACGCGCGGGAGAGTCAACCTCGGCGTCTTACGAGAGGACCATGTGAACATCGTGGTGCACGGGCACGAGCCGATGCTGCCGATGGCCGTGGTGGAGGCGGCACGCGACGAGGACCTGCTGGCCAGGGCCCGGGACGCCGGAGCGCGGGGAATCAACGTTGTCGGCATCTGTTGCACCGCCAACGAACTCCTGATGCGCCAGGGTGTTCCCGTGGCCGGGAGCGTGCTTCAGCAGGAACTGGCCATTATTACCGGCGCCGTGGATCTGATGATGGTCGATGTGCAATGCGTGATGCAGGGCCTTGCCAATGTCGCGGCGTGTTATCATACCGCGCTGGTGACCACCTCGCCCAGGGCGCGCATTGAAGGGGTTGCACATGTCGAGTTTGATCCCGCGCACGCCGACAAGACGGCCCGGGAGTTGATCATCAAGGCCGTTGAAAACTTCCCGCGGCGCGGCGTGGTTGAAATCCCGCGGGAAGAGATGGATGTGGTCGCAGGCTTCTCGCACGAGGCGATCCGTTACATGCTCGGCGGCCGTTTCCGGGCCGGCTACGGCCCGCTCAACGAGAACATCATCAACGGGCGCATCCGGGGTGTCGCGGCCGTGGTGGGCTGTTCGAACCCGCGGGTGCGCTTCGGGGACCTGCACACCGCCGTGGTCAGGGAACTGATCGCGAACAATGTCCTGGTGCTCACCACCGGCTGCGCGGCCATCAACTGCGCCAAGGAAGGGCTCCTGGTCCCGGAAGCGGCCGACCTGGCCGGATCCGGCCTCCGGGAGGTCTGCGAAGCGGTGGGCATTCCGCCGGTGCTGCACTGCGGTTCCTGCGTCGACAACAGCCGTTTGCTGGTGGCGGCCACGGAAATGGTGCGGCAGGGAGGCCTCGGCGACGATATCGCCGACCTCCCGCTCGCCGGATGCGCGCCCGAATGGATGAGCGAAAAGGCGATCGCCATCGGACAGTACTTTGTAACCAGCGGCGTAACGGTCGGTTTCGGCGTCGGATTCCCCACACTCGGTAGCGAGAGGTTCTCGCGCTTCCTTTTTGAGGATATCGCCAGGCTTACCGGCGGCAGGTGGTTCTTTGAGCCGGATCCGATGCTGATGGCCCGCCGGATCGTCGAGCACATCGACGCCCGGAGGCGGGCGCTCGGCATTGAGCAGGCCAGAGAACGCGTGCTGTTCGATATGGAGATGCGCCGGCAGATCGGGGCGGGATAGGAGGATCACAATGACAGCCAGGGTTTTGGACGGTAAGGCGACAGCCGCCGTGATCCGCGCGGAGGTCGCCGGGGAGGTTGAGGTGTTCGCCGCCGAACGGGGATTCGCTCCCGGCCTGGCGGTGGTGGTCGTCGGCGATGATCCCGCGTCACAGACCTATGTCCGTAACAAGGAGAACGCCTGTCGCGAGGTCGGCATGCGATCCCGGGTCCACCGTCTCAGCGCCGGCGTTTCGATGCGGGAGTTGCTTGACCTCCTTGACGAGTTGAATGAGGACGACAGCGTGCACGGGGTTCTGGTCCAGCTGCCCCTCCCGGAGCACCTGGACTCATTGGTTGTGACCGGCGCTATTCGGCCGGAAAAAGACGTCGACGGCTTTCACCCGCTTAACGTAGGGAAACTCCAGGCGGGCGAGCCGTGCCTCGTTCCGTGCACGCCGCATGGAATAATCACTCTTCTGGAACGGGCGGGGGTTCCCATCGCCGGCCGCCATGCCGTCGTGATCGGTCGCAGCAATATCGTCGGCAAACCCACGGCGGCTTTGCTGCTGCAGCGCCATGCCACGGTCACGGTGTGCCACTCCAGGACACCGGATCTCACGGCCCTGACGCGGCAGGCCGACATCCTGGTGGTCGCGGTCGGCCGTCCGCGGTTGGTGACCGGGGCGATGGTTAAGGAGGGCGCGGTGGTGGTCGACGTGGGCATCAACCGCGTCGACGGGCGCCTGGTGGGCGATGTCGACTGGGACAGCGTCGTCCGGCGCGCTTCGGCTGCCACGCCCGTGCCCGGCGGGGTCGGGCCGATGACGGTCACCATGCTCCTGGTTAACACCCTCCTGGCGGCGAAGCGGCAGGCGACCGTCCCCACCGGTCCCTGGGATGCCCCGGACGGTGTGTAACGACCTATTGAACGGGCGTCACCCGCTCCAAGTGACCCGTCATCCGGCATAACTGCGTCTCGCCGGAAGACCACGGCGATTAACGCTCAGGATCTTGGTCCCGGCGTATGCCGCGATTATACTCGGTTTACACACCCTGTTGACGGCGAAGGGGAGGCGTTTTCCTTGTCCAGGAACATTGCCACGGCAGCCATTCGCGGCGCGCACAGCATCGTGCGGCGCGCCGAAAAACGGCTCCAGGAAGCATTAGACACCCTGGGGGCGGATCATCCCGTCGAACTGCCCAACACCGGGTACTATCTTCCCGTGATTTATGGTATCACCGGGCGGAAGGTGACCCGACTGGCCGATGCCGAACCGGTGCTGGCGCTGGCGAGGGAGCTTCTCCCTCCCTTGCCGGCGCGGGAGCGATGGACTCCGTACCTCGGCCCGGCGCTGGACGCGGGCATGGCGACACTGTTCGCCGAGGAGATCATCGAGGCCCTGCGGTATGTCACCGGTTCAAGTCCGGGTGGTATCTGGCTGGGCGCCGCAGACGACGTCATTCTGCGCGAGCGCGGCATCGAATTCGTGGACGGTCGCGCCCCCGGTTTCGCCGCCGTCGTCGGCGCGGCGCCGGATACGGCCACGGCGGTGAAACTCGCCCGGGAGATGCAGCAGAAGAACCTCTATGTCTTCATGGCGGGACGGACGGACGGCGCCAGCTTCGCGGAACAACTGGCCGCGGCGGACGTGCAGCTCGGCTGGCCCACCCGGCTGGTCCCGTTCGGTGAAGAGGTGTACGCCCATATCTTCTCCCTCGGGTTCGCCACGCGGGTGGCCCTCTCGTTCGGCGGGGTGAGTCCCGGCGACTATCACCGCGTGCTCATGTACAACAAGGACCGCGTCTTCGCCTTCGTCCTGGCGCTCGGCCCGGTCACCGACGAGTGGTATGCCACCGCCGCCGGAGCGATCAACTTCGGATTTCCGGTTATCGCCGACACCGACATCCCCCAGATCCTGCCCTACGGTGTCTGCACCTATGAACACGTGGTCTCGGGCGTCCCGCACGACCGGATTGTGGCCCGGGCCGTCGAAGTGCGGGGACTGAAGGTGGCCGCGGCCGAACTCGAGGTGCCCGTGGCCTTCGGCCCGGCGTTTGAGGGCGAGATCATCCGCCGGCCCGACACCTTTGTGGAAATCGGCGCCGGACGCGCTCCGGCCTTTGAGTTCCTCGTGACGCGCCCGATGAGCGAGGTGGAGGACGGCCGGGTACAGGTCGTCGGGCCCGAATTGGATAACCTGGGTGAGGGCGGTATTCTTCCGTTGGGTCTCGTTGTGGAGGTCGCGGGCCGGAAAATGAAGGAGGAGTTCGAGCCCGTCCTCGAGAGACGCCTGCACTATTTCGTTAACTACCTGGAGGGCGTCGTGCACATCGGCCAGCGCGATATCGTCCGCATCCGCATATCCAAGAAAGCCTTCGCCGCCGGCCTGCGCCTGCGCCACATCGGGGAGGCCGTCGCCAACCGGGTCAAGGCGGAGTTCGGGTCGCTCGTGGATAAGGTCCAGGTGACACTTTACTCCATGCCGGACCTGGTGCTCACCGAGCAGGAAACGGCGCGCGCGCAGTACAGGCGCCGTGACGAACGGCTGGGCTCCCTGACCGATGAGGCCGTCGACACGTTCTATACGTGCAGTCTCTGTCAATCGTTCGCCCCCGCCCACATCTGCGTCGTCACGCCCGAGAGACTGGGGCTGTGCGGCGCGGTGAACTGGCTCGACGCGCGGGCCTCCTACGAGCTCAAGCAGACCGGACCCAACCAGCCGGTGGCGATCGGTACATGCATCGATGAGGTACGGGGGCAATTCAGCGGCGTCAACAGCGCCATGGAGCGCTACACCCAGGGCAAGATCACGGCCCTCAACCTCTACTCGATGATGGAAAACCCGATGACCTCCTGCGGGTGCTTCGAAGCCATCGCCGCCGTCCTCCCCGAGGCCAACGGGATCTTTATCGTGAACCGCGAGTATTCGGGGGATACGCCCATCGGGATGCGGTTTTCGACCCTGGCCGGGATGGTGGGAGGAGGCGAGCAGACCCCCGGCTTCATGGGACTCGCCAGGGCTTACATCCTGAGCCGGCGCTTCATTCAGGCCGACGGCGGTCTGCCCCGCGTGGTCTGGATGCCGCGTCAGCTCAAGGAGTACCTCAGGGCAGGGCTTCTTCGCCGCGGGGCCGAGATCGGGATCCCGGACCTCTACGAGCGCGTCGCCGACGAAACGGTGGGCACCTCGCCGGACGATATTTTCCCGTTCCTCGAGGCAAAGCAACATCCGGCCTTAAGCCTGGCACCGATCATGTAATCGCTGAAGGAGTGTCGCGAGGATGGCGTTGACGGGACTGCAAATCTTTAAACTTTTACCGAAAACCAACTGCCGCGACTGCGGGTTTGCGACGTGCATGGCCTTCGCCATGGCCCTGGCCGCCGGGAAGGCCTCCCTGGAGGCCTGTGCCCATGCTTCGGATGAGGCCCGCGCCACCCTCGGCGCGGCGGCCGAACCGCCGGTACGGCTGATCGCCGTGGGCCGGGGGGAAAACGCGGTCGAGCTGGGAGGGGAAGTGGTCCTCTTCCGCCATGAAAAGACCTTTTATCACCCCACGGCGGTCGCCATCGAAGTGCGGGACGATCTCCCCGAGCCGCAACTGGTCGAGCGGCTGCAGCGTATTCACAGCCTGGCCTTTGAACGGGTGGGCCTGACGATGCGCGTCGATATGGTCGCCGTGCGCCAGACCGGTCCGGAAGCGGAGGCTTTCGTCGGGGCCGTGCGGCTGGTGCGGGCGCACAGCCCGCTGCCGCTCATCCTGGCGACCCCTGATCCTGCGGCGATGCGGGATGCGCTCGGCGTTTGCGCCGCGGAACGCCCTCTTCTCTGGGGAGCGACCGAGAGCAACCGGGAGGCCATGGCTTCCCTGGCGCGGGAGCACAACTGTCCCCTGGTCGTGACGGCGCAAGACCCCGCGCGTCTCGCCGGTCTCAGTGAAGAGATCATCCGCGCCGGACACAGGGATATTATTCTGCATGCGGCCTGCTCCGGTGTCGGCGACACGTTACGGGCCGCCACCGCCATCCGGCGGATGGCGATCAAGAAGCGCTTCCGTCCTTTCGGCTTGCCCATTCTCACCTCGGTCAGCGGAAACGGGGATGCCTACCGGGCCGTCCTTGAGGCCGGGACCTATGTCGCCAAGTACGCGAGCATCGTCGTCGTGGATACGGTTGAGCCGGCCGTGGTCCTGCCGTTGCTGACATTGCGGCAAGACATCTACACCGACCCCCAAAAACCGATCCAGGTCGAGGCCACGTGCTACACCATCGGAAACCCCGGCCGCAACGCCCCGGTGCTTGTGACCACCAATTTCTCGCTGACCTACTTCTCGGTGGTCAACGAGGTCGAGGCAAGCAGGATCGGGAGCTACCTGGTGACGGTGGACACCGACGGCACCTCCGTCCTTACGGCCTGGGCCTCCGGGAAGTTCGGCGCGGAGCAAATCAGTGAGGCGCTGGATAAGACCGCCGTCGGCGAAAGAGTCGATCACCGGCGGGTCATCATTCCCGGCTATGTGGCCGTGCTGAGCGGACGGCTCGCCGACCTTTCGGGATGGGAGGTCAGCGTCGGTCCCCGCGAGGCGGCCGGGATACCCGCCTTTCTGCGCGCCTACACGTCGGGCCGGGCCGGCTGACGGCGATCCGGATACGAACCGGAGGGGGTGTGGTCGGATGGAATGCAAAATCGCCGTGGCAGGGAAAGGCGGTTCGGGGAAGACATCGGTCGCCGCCCTGGTGATCCGTTACCTTATGCGGCACGGACCGGGGCCGGTGCTGGCGGTGGACGCCGACCCGAACGCCAATCTGGGCGAGGCCCTCGGCCTGTCTCCATGCGTCGACCTCATGGATGTCTTGCAGGAGATTCAGGGGACGTCCCCCATGGCCGGAGGGATGGACAAGACATCTTATGTTGATGCGCGTGTACGGGAGGCGCTCATGGAAGCGGACGGCGGCCCGGTTGACCTCATCGCCATGGGGCGGCCGGACGGCCCCGGGTGCTATTGCTACGCCAACGCCCTTCTCCGTGCGGTCATGGAGAAGCTGGAGAACAATTACGCCTTCGTCGTGGTCGATAATGAGGCCGGGCTCGAGCACCTCAGCCGCCGCACCACCGATCTCGTTGATCTGCTCCTCGTGGTCAGCGACAACAGCATGCGCGGGGTGCGGTCCGCCGGACGCGTGGCCCGCCTCGTGGCCGCACTCGGCCTGCGTGTGAAACGGCAATGCCTGATGATCTGCAAGGTGCAGGGGAAGCTGAGCCCGGCGATGCGCGAGGAGGCTGCCGCCACGGGCCTTGAGTTCGCGGGCGTCCTGCCGTACGACTTCAGGCTCGCCGCCGGCGACGCGGCCGGAGAGCCGCTTCTGGGGCTGCCGGATGAGGCGGCGGCGGTGCGCTGGTTGGAGCCCGTGCTCGATGAACTGTTGCAGCCGAACCGGAACTTGCGAAAGAAGGTGACATTGCCATGCCGTTCGAGCTTTACCGGGAACATCCGCCCTTCAGGATCAATGAAGTAGAACTGGGGGAGCTGAACACGGAGGGCGGCAGCCGGCGGCTGTCGATCGGCGGAGCGGGGGCCCTGCCCTTCCTCACCTATGACGGACCGCTCGCCCATCTCCCCGCGGTGGGGGCGGAGGTATGGGACGTGGTGCCGGAGTCGTGGCCCGCCCCCCTGGAGGAGGTCCTGGGCCCCGTGGCGGGCGACCCGCTGACCTGGGCCCGATGCGCCGTCCGGGACTGGGGAGCGGAGTTCATCTGCCTGCGGCTCCGCGGCGCCGATCCCGAGCACGGCGACGCCTCGCCGGAGGCGTGCGCCGGTCTGGCCCGGGAGGTGCTGGCGGCCGCAGAGGTACCGTTGGTCATACTGGGGTGCGGCAATGCCGCCAAGGACAACGCCGTGTTGCAGAGCGTCTGCGAGGCCTGTGCCGGCACGCGCTGCCTGGTGGGGCCGGTGACCGGCGACAACTACCGCACCATCGCCGCCGCGGCCATGGTCAACGGGCATGCCGTGATCGCCCAGAGTCCGGTCGATGTCAACATGCAGAAACAGGTCTGCGTCCTGCTCAACGACCTGGGCATGCCGCAGGAACAGATCGTGATGGACCCCACCACCGGCGGGTTGGGGTACGGTCTCGAATACACTTACTCCGTTATGGAGCGCATCCGCCTGGCCGCCTTGCAGGGCGAGGCGAGCCTGGCCTCCCCGATGATCGTGTTTTGCGGCTGTGAGGCATGGCGGGCCAAAGAGGCGAAGAACGGCCCCGCCGACGGGATCGTCCAGGGCGTCGTCTGGGAGGCCCTCACCGCGGCCGCCCTGGTCCTCTCCGGGGCCGATATGCTGGTGATGCTTCATCCCGGGGCGCTGCGCGCGGTGCGACAACACGTCGGATCTCTGGCTGAGGGAGAGATGCCGCTATGATGCTGATCGGTGAGCGTATCAACGGGCTGTTCCGGGATGTGGCGACGGCCATCCAGACGCGGAATCCCGAACCGATCCAGCGGCTGGCGATAGCCCAGCGTGGGCAGGGAGCCGCCTACCTGGACCTGAACACCGGGCCGGCCGTGGATGACCCGGCGGCGGTAATGCCCTGGCTGGTGAAAACGGTGGAAGAAGTCGTCGATACCCCGCTCTGCATCGACGCCGCCAAACTCCCGGTGATCGAAGCCGGCCTGAAGGCCGTCACCAAGGGGAGACCGGTCATCAATTCGACCACGGCCGAGCGCGACCAGTTGGAGAGGTATCTGGCGATGGCCAAGGAGTACGGCGCCTATCTGATCGCGTTGACCATGAACCGGCAGGGCGTTTCGAGGGACGCCGCCGACCGCCTGGCCATGGCGATGGAGATCGTGGTCGCCGCCGATGAACTCGGCTATCCCGTGGCGGATCTCTTTATCGACCCGCTGGTATTGCCCGTCAATGTGGGGCAGGAGCATGCCGTGCAGGTGCTGGAGACGATACGCCAGGTCAAGTCGCTGTCCGATCCCCCGCCACGGACGGTGATCGGCCTCAGCAACGTCTCGCAGGGTTGTCCGCACCGGCCCCTCCTCAACCGCACCTTTGCAGCCATGGCTATGGCCGCCGGATTGGACGCCGCCATCGCCGACGTCGGCGACGGACAGCTCAGGGAAACCATCGCCGCGGGGCGCGTGTTGCTGGGCAAGGAGATTTACAGCGACGCGTTTCTCGGAAGCGCGGGGCGGCGGCACTCCTAGCGAACACACGTTACACGGAGGCGGAAGGAATGAGTTTTGAGCCGAGGATCATCGCTTTCTGCTGCCACCACTGCGCCTACGGGGCGGCGGACCTGGCCGGCGTGCTCCGCCTTCAGTATCCGGCGAACATCCGGATTATCAGGGTGCCCTGCTCGGGCCGGGTGAGCGAAGAGCATATCCTGTGGGCTTTCGCCAACGGCGCCGACGGAGTGTGCGTATCAGGCTGCCTCGAAGGCGACTGCCATTACCAAAGCGGTAATCTCCGGGCCGGTAAAAGGGTGCGGATCTTGAGGAACCGCCTGTGGGACATCGGCCTGGAACCGGAACGCCTGCGGATGTTCAACATCTCCGCCGCCATGGGGAGCGCCTTCATCGGCCTGATGCAGGAAATGACGGACGTCATCCGCGCCCTGGGCCCGGTGGCGGGGAGCGGCGGCGCTCGATAGGGGGGGAAGAGCATGATTCTTGCCCGGCCGAGGCAGGTTTCATCTATCCTGGCGGGTTTGGGCGGCGCCAGGCGCCTGGCGGTGATCGGCTGCCAGGAATGTGTAACGGTGTGTCAGGCGGGCGGCAGGAAGGAGGTCTCCTGCCTTGCTCACCTGCTCCGCATCGCCGGCCTCAAAGAGGGCTTGCCTTTGATGGTCACGGAGGCGACCGTAGCGCGCCAGTGCGATACCGCCTACCTTGCGCCGCTCGACCCTCTTGTGGAACAGGTAGAGGCGTGTATCTCGCTGGGTTGCGGGGTCGGCGTGCAGTTCATCGCCGAGAGATACCCCGGCGTGCCGGTGATCCCCGGGGTGGATACCGTCGGCGGCGGGGGTACGACAGCCCCCGGGGTGTGGGAGGAGCGCTGCGCAATGTGCGGGGAGTGTGTGCTCGATCAGACCGCGGGGATCTGCCCGGTTACGCGCTGCGCCAAGAGCCTGTTGAACGGTCCGTGCGGCGGTTCGAGCGGCGGGATGTGCGAGGTCGACCCCGACCTTCCCTGCGCCTGGGAAATGATCTACCGTCGGATGAAGGAGCGGAAGAGCCTTGACGACCTGCGGTCGATCAGACCACCCAAGAACTGGGTTAGTTCGCGTTCAGGGGGACTGCGCAGGGTGATACGGGAGGATGCAATGCGATGAGCACCGGCCCTCAAACGGACAAAAAAAAGAATGCGGCCGCAAGCCGTCTGGAGGCCGTCCTGCGGGCCGGCATCTTCGCCGTTACCGCCGAGATCGGCCCGCCGAAACATGCCGACGGCACCAGGATCCGGCGGCTTGCCGCCGAGCTGAAGGAATACTCCGACGCGCAGAATCTGACCGACAACCAGACGGCGGTGGTGCGGCTCTGCAGCCTGGCGGCCGCCGTACACGTGTTGCAGGCCGGCGGCGACCCGGTGCTCCAGATGACGACGCGCGACCGCAACCGCATCGCTCTGCAGTCGGACCTGCTCGGGGCGGCCAGCCTGGGGATCAGAAACGTCCTCTGCCTGAGCGGCGATCACCAGCGGTTCGGCAACCATCCGGAGGCCAAAGGGGTCTTTGACCTGGACTCCGTCCAACTGACGGCCGCGGTACGGCGAATGCGCGACGAGGGGCTCTTTCTGTGCGGCGAGGAAATCAAGGCTCCCCCGCGCGTCTTCATCGGCGCGGTGGAGAACCCCTTCGCCGGCCCCGTCGAACTCCGTGTCCTCCGCCTGGGCAAGAAGATAGCGGCCGGTGCGGAGTTCATTCAGACCCAGGTGGTCTACGATGTTCCGGCCTTCAGCGAGTGGATGGCCGCCGTACGGGCGGCCGGCTGGCATAAACGGGCCTTCATCCTGGCCGGGGTCATACCGCCGAAGTCGGACCGCGCCATCCGCTATATGAGCCGCGTGCCCGGGATCACGGTACCCGATGAGTTGATCAGGCGCATGGAACGGGCCGCCGACCCGTTGGGCGAGGGCCGGCGCATCGCCCTGGAGATTATACGGCAGTTGCGCGATATCGAGGGTGTCAGCGGAGTGCACATTATGGCCGTCAACTGGGAGGACGTGGTGCCCGAACTTGTGGCCGAAGCAGGGCTTTACCCGCGGCCACGAATCAGTACAACTCAAGGAGGGGGCGACAGTGATGCTGCCGGACATTGAAATAGCCCGCCGGGCCAGGTTGAGGCCGATTGAGGAGGTGGCCTCCGATCTGGGTTTGACGCCCGATGAAATTGAGCCATACGGCAGGTACAAGGCCAAGGTCAGCCTCGATGTTTACCGGCGGGCGAAGGAGCATCCCCGCGCCAGACTGATCTTCACCACGGCCATCACCCCGACGCCCGCCGGCGAGGGGAAGACCTGCACCGCGATCGGCCTGACCCAGGCGCTCGGGCGTCTGGGCAAGAGGGTGATGGTTTGTCTGCGCGAGCCGTCGCTGGGGCCGACTTTCGGCATCAAGGGGGGCGCGGCCGGCGGAGGGTACTCCCAGGTGGTGCCGATGGAGGATATCAACCTTCACTTCACGGGAGACCTGCACGCCATCTCGGCCGCGCACAATCTCCTGGCGGCGGTGCTTGACAACCACCTGTACAACGGGAATGAACTGCAGATCGATGCCAAGCGAGTCATCTGGCCACGGGTGGTGGACATGAATGACCGTGCCCTGCGCAATATCGTGTGCGGCCTGGGCGGGCCGGCCGACGGCGTGCCGCGCGAGGCCCGCTTCGACATTACGGTGGCTTCGGAGATAATGGCACTGATGTGCCTGGCCGAGGGGCCGCAGGACTTCAAGGAGCGCGTGGGGAGGATTCTGGTCGCCTACACCCGGAACGGAAAACCGGTCTTCGCCCGTGACCTGAAAGTGGCCGGGGCGTTGACGGCCCTGATGAAGGACGCCCTCAAACCCAACCTGGTGCAGACGATCGAGGGTCAACCGGCCTTCATTCACGGAGGGCCGTTCGCCAATATCGCCCACGGGAACAACTCCAT
Source organism: Thermoanaerobacterales bacterium (assembly GCA_030019475.1). Taxonomy (NCBI): domain Bacteria; kingdom Bacillati; phylum Bacillota; class Clostridia; order Thermoanaerobacterales; species Thermoanaerobacterales bacterium. The sequence goes on from JASEER010000017.1 coordinate 22,299, forward strand.
CATCGCGACGAGGACGGCGCTTGGGTTGGCGGACTTCGTGGTCACCGAGGGCGGTTTCGGGTCCGACCTCGGGGCGGAGAAGTTCTTTGACATCGTATGCCCTTACGCCGGATTCAAACCCGATGCGGTGGTGCTGGTGGCCACGGTACGTGCCCTGAACCTGCACGGCGGGGTGCCGCTGGCCGAGGTCGGCCGAACCGACCTGGAAGCCCTGCGCCGCGGTCTGGCCAACCTCGACTGGCACGTGCACAACATCAGGAATAATTTCGGGCTCCCGGTCGTGGTCGCGGTCAACCGGTTCCCGACCGACGATCAGGCGGAACTGGATCTGATCCAGCGCCATTGCGCGGAGCAGGACGTACCCGTGGCGATTTCGGAAGTGGTTGCGGCCGGCGGCGCCGGGGGAGAGGAGTTGGCGGTTAAAGTGCTCGATGTCCTGGAAAACTCCGGTGAAGCGTTCGCCTTCCGAGCGCTTTACGACTGGAACCTGCCGGTAAAGGCGAAAATCGAGACCGTCGCCCGCAAGGTGTACGGCGCCGACGGTGTTGTCTACACCGATCAGGCCGCTCAGCAGATCGCCGACCTGGACGGCCTCGGCTTAAGCCGCCTTCCGATTTGCGTAGCGAAGACACAGAGTTCGCTTTCCGATAACCCAAAGCTGCTCGGCCGTCCTACAGGTTGGAAGCTCACGGTGCGGGAAATTCGGCCCGCGGCGGGGGCCGGGTTCCTGGTGGTGTTGACCGGGAAAACAATGACGATGCCCGGTCTTCCGCGGGTTCCGGCGGCGGAAAGAGTTGATCTCGATGCGGACGGCAACGTATTAGGGCTTTTCTAAGAAAACCTCACGCCCGGAACACCGCTTTTGAATCACGACAACAAGACTATGGCTGAACGGGGTGGGGCCGGTGATAATGAAGGCGTTGATTGTGGATGACGAATACCCGGCGCGTACGGAATTGCGCCACCTGTTGTCACAATGCGACTGCATGAAAGTGATCGGCGAAGCCACGAACACCGATGATGCCTGGCAATTGATCAACGCCGTCGACTACGATGTCATTTTTCTTGATATCAAGCTGCCGGGCACCAGCGGTATAGAGTTGGCGTCCAGATTGAAGTCGATGACCAAGGCCCCGCGACTGGTCTTCGTCACGGCTTTCGAGGACCACGCCGTCAAGGCGTTCGCTCTGGGAGCTTTCGACTATCTTCTGAAACCGGTGAGCGATGAACGGCTGCGTGAGACCATCGCCCGGTTGCGCAAGACACTGTGCGAGGAAGCACCCCCACCGAAATGGCTGACGGGTGAGAGGAACGGCATCGCCGTACCGGTGGCGGTGAAGGATATTGTCTATGCCTTCGCCGCCAACAATTCCACTTTTGTGCGCACGTATGCCGATCAGGTGCGGATCAGATGCACCATGGAACAGCTCTGTGAACGCCTGCCGAACGATGTTTTCTTCCGTTCCCATCGCGCGTACCTGGTCAACGTTAACAAGATCAAAGAGATCTGGCCCGACGTTAACGGTGCCTACACCCTGGTCATGAATGACGCGGATCACAGTACGGTTACGGTGAGCCGGGGACGCGTGGAGGACCTCAAAAGGCGCTTGGGATTGCAGGGGCGCCTTCGTCTGAGAGGTGGCGCCTGTGCCCGTAAAAAACGGCCGAGGGAGGGGGTGTAGCACGATGGATACCGTCTGCCGGGTGACGGAGAGCGAAGAGCGGTTGCTGGCGTTCGCCTCGGGCCGAACGTGTGGTTCCGGTAAGCATGTGCGGTCCTGGTGCATCCCCTGCACCGTCGCCTTGAAGCAGGCTGCGGCCGCCATCGGCCGTATCCGCAGCGGGCATGCCGGAGCATCCGACGAGGTGTGCCTCCGGGAGTGCTGCCGGCGGTTGCCGTCCGTCATTCGCTGCAAGTTCGGCCGGACGGCCTGGACGGAGTTGGGGAGATTGCTTGAAGGTCACGGGGATCCCCTGGAGGAGCATGTAACGAAAAAGCAGTGTGCCGCCGGTGTCTGTCCCGGTCTGGTTTCCCACCGGATAGATCCGGAAAGGTGCGTAATGTGTGATCAATGCCGGGAAGCCTGTCCGGAAAAGGCGATCGTGGGACGACGTTACGTGGCGTACCGGACTGATAACCAGCCTTACAGAATCGTCACCCATCGTTGCACCAACTGCGAACAATGCATCCCGGCGTGCCCGGAAAACGCGATCGTGACCGTTTCAGGAGAACATGGCGGGGAGGTGCCGGTATGGTCCTGACAACCACGCCCGGTGTTCCGGGAAAAACCCTTGAGATCCTGGGGATAGTCGGAGCCGAAGCGCGTTGCTGGTTGGACGATGGCTCCGGCGTGCGGTGCCCGGCGATCTTCGAGCAGGGACGGTCCTCCATTCTCGCCAGGCTGGCGGAAGAGGCCCGCGCCCTGGGGGCGGACGCGACGGTGGGGATCGCCTTTCACGTTTGCCCCATTGGCGGAGGCGAGGTGCTCATCACCGCGTCGGGAACGGCCGTCAGATTCCTCGGTCCCAGGAGATAGGCTCCGGCGGGCGGGGATGGCGCGCCACCCGACCACGGGTGTGGCCATGCGCCGCGGTTTTCTTTTTGCTGAAGAGGTGAAAGTATGAAGATCGCCGTCTGTGGCAAGGGTGGCGTCGGTAAAACAACGTTGACCGCGGCCCTGGTCTGGCTCGTAGCCGGCCGGGGCACCGTGGTTTACGCCATCGATGCCGATCCGGACGCCAATTTGGGCCTCGCCATCGGTATCCCCGAGGATGATCTGGCGACGATCCGATCTCTGGCCGACTTGGAAAAGGTGATCAAATCCTGCACCGGCGCCGGCGGAGGCCTTTTCACCCTCAATCCGAAGGTGGACGACATTCTCGATACCCTGTGCTATCATCTGGGACGGGTTCGCTTTCTCCGCATGGGTAATGTCAAGCGGGGTGGAACGGGGTGCTACTGTCGCGAGTACGCGTTCTTGAACGCCGTTGTCACGAGTCTGCTCCTGGACAAGACCGATGCGGTGATCCTCGATATGGCCGCCGGCATCGAGCATTTGACACGCGGGGCCTCCCGCGGGATGGATGCGCTGTTGGTGGTCGTGGAACCGACACGGGCGGCGGTGGACACGGCGCGCAACCTTGCCGCGCTGGCCGCGGACCTCGCCATCCCCCGCGTCTTCTTTGTGGGCAACAAGAGCACCGGGATCGCCGACGACGATTTCCTCCGCCAGACGCTGGATGTGGCCCCTCTGATCGGGAATATCCCGCTTGATCCAGGCGTTTTATACCGGTCGGACACAGCGGGTGCCCGTAGGGGCAATACCCCGGCGGGAGCGGAAGATGTCCTGCGTGTCCTGCTGGATCATTTGCAGTGGCCGGCCGGGCCGGTGACAGGCGCGTGCGGGAGTCCCGCCAGGCTTACCAGGTCAAGGGACAAGGCCGCGCGGTGACGCCGGCAGGCGACGCACAACCCCAGGAAACCATCCGGGACGAGGGTGGAGAGATGCTCGATTTGGGGGGCCGCAGCATAGGGAACACCGCACGATGAGCACCGGCGGAGGGAGAAGGCTGCTCTTATCACTGCTTTAGGCGGTGACGGCGGTTGTTCCGCTCCGGGCATGAAGGTGATTGCCCCGGTGAGGCAGTACCTGGCGCACCGCCCGCAGCCCATACACACCTCCGGAAGAAAGCGCCAGATGATACTGGCGGCCATGGGCGCCGTGCTTATCACCAGGGCCCCCGTCCGGCACGCCGCAGCACAGGCGCCGCATGCCACGCAGAGATCCCTCCGGTAGACCGGGAAAGGCTGGATTTTCGCCACCGCCATTCTCCTGTTTTCCCCCTTTCCTTATGGATAGATACGCTGGACATCGACGGCGGCAGCGCCGAAATGCGCCTTCCGCCGTTCCACCGCCAAAAGGTGAACGTCCCCGGCATCGAGAAGCACCAGGGCCTTGGTGGGACACGCCCTGATACAGGCCGGACCGTCGGGCCGGAAGTAACAGAGGTCGCATTTCACGGCGACCTTTCGCACCTTTTTCTCGTCCTGCTCACCGGCCGGCGCGGGGAGAGGGATGGACGTCGCCAGTCCGACGGCGGAGGGAGACATTTGACGCCCGACCTGAATCTCAATACAGCCGATGGGGCAGGCCAGGGCGCAAATACCGCAGCCCACGCACTTTTTCTCGTTGAGGACAACGGCCTGAGCCTGCGGTTCGATCGCGCCGACCGGGCAGACCCGTGCGCAGGGCGCCTCGTCACAATGACGGCAAGGTAAGGGAACGCTGCCCTGCGGGAGCGGCGTAAGGAACAGACGCGGTACCGGCGTCACGCCCTCCTCTTTGTGCGCGAGGGCGCAGGCCGCCAGGCAGGTGTAGCAGCCGAGGCACCGGGCCGGATCAGGGACGACCAGTCTCCTGGGCATCGGCCCCGTCTCCTTTCTTGCGAGTCTGGCGGTTCACCGGAGGCTCCAGGTCGGTGCGGTACTGTTCCTTTTTCCGGCGGCGGATGGCCCGCGCCTCGACCGAGGAAATCTTTTCCATCCTCGCCGCGCACGCCTTGGCCTCGATCACTCCGGAAACCGGGTCGCGGGCCCGCCCGGTCAGCTCATTGGCGCATGCTTCCCAAAAATGAAAGGTCATAAAAACGGTCCCGGGCGGCACCCGTTCGGTGACCCAGGCGCGCGCCGCCAAGGACGCGCGCCGGGTGGAGACACGGACCAGACCGCCGTCGGTGACGCCGATCCGGCCGGCGTCCCGCGGGTTGATTTCGACGAGTTCCTCGGGCCCCATCTGGTTCAGCACCCACTCCTTGCGGGTCATCGTTCCGGTGTGGTAATGGTAAACCCGCCGGCCCGTGGTGAGCACCAGAGGGTAGTCGTCGTCGGGCTTTTCGACCACGCCGCCGGGCGATGACGCCTGATGGGGAACCGGATGGAGCAGGGCCTTCCCCGACGGGGTCGGAAACACGCCGCCCTCGTAAAGCACGGGGGTGCCGGGATGGCTCTCGTCCGGACACGGCCAGATGAGACCCGACGGACTGTCCAATCGCCGGTAGGAGATGCCGCCGAACTTCTCCGGCACCAGGCGGCGGACCTCGTCCCAGATCTCCCCGGCGGACCGGTACGAAAAAGGGGCGCAGCCCATCTTCTCCGCCAGGGCGGTGAAGATCCGCCAGTCCGGCCTGGCCTCCCCCGGTGGAGGAACGGCGGCCCGCACACGCTGGACCCGGCGTTCCGTGTTGGTGAAGGTCCCATCCTTTTCGGCGGCGCCGGCGGCCGGGAGGACCACCGTGGCCAGCCGGGCCGTTTCCGTAAGAAAGATGTCCTGCACCACAAGCAGTTCCAACCGCGCGAGGGCTTCGCGAAAGCGGCCGGCATCCGGTTCGCTCAGCACCGGGTTTTCCCCGAAAATGTACAGAGCCGTGATTTCTCCACGCAGGATGGCGTCGTCTGTTTCCGTCGCTCTCAGGCCGCGGCCGGCCGGAGGCTCCACGCCCCACAGCCGCCGGCAGCGATGTCGCGCCGAGGGGTCGGAAACGCTGAAATATCCCGGCAGAACATCCGGCAGGCAGCCCATGTCACACGCTCCCTGGACGTTATTCTGGCCGCGCAAAGGAAAGAGCCCGGCTCCGGGCCGGCCGATCTGCCCCGTGATGACCGCCAGGTCGGCCAGGGCCATTACGCTGTCCGTGCCGTGCACGAATTGGGTGACGCCCATACCGTACAGTATCGCCGCCGTGGCGGCGGTCCCGTAGGCGTGGGCCGCCGCTTCCAGGTCCGCGGCGGGAACGCCGGTCAGCTCCTCCACGCGGGACGGGGTCCACGGGGACAGCCCCGCCGCAAGCGCTTCAAAGCCGCCGGCCCGGCTGCCGACCCAGGAGGCGTCGACCAGGCCGTCGCGGATGATCACGTGCATCATGCCGTTGATCACGGGAAGATTCCGTCCCACCGGCACGCGCAGCCAGATATCGGCCCGCGCGGCCATCTCGGTACGCCGGGGATCGGCGACGATCAGCCTCGCTCCCCGTCCCCGCGCCTTGAGAACCTGCCGGGCCGCCAGGGGGTGGCATTCCGCTGTGTTTGAGCCGATGATAAAGATGGCTTCGGTTAATGAACCGATTTCCGGAAGCGAATTGGTCATCGCTCCACTGCCCAGGCTCCTCGCCAGACCGGCGATGGTCGGGGCGTGTCACAAACGGGCGCAGTGATCCACGTTGTTGGTGCCGATCACCGTCCGGGCGAATTTCTGGGCGACGTAGTTATCTTCATTGGTGGCCCTCGCCGACGCGATGAGAGCGAAAGCATCCGGGTTGTGCCGGCGCAGGAGGTCCAGTTTCGCGCCGACGTACTCCAGGGCCTCCGCCCAGCCCACCGGAGTGAGCCTCCCTTCTTTTCGGATGAGAGGCGTTTGCAGCCTGCGGGGGTCGTGCACGTGCCGGTGACCGAAGGAGCCCTTCAGACAGAGTTCGCCTTCGCTCACCGGGTGCGCGGGGTCCCCCTCGGCCCCCGTAATCCGCCCTTCCTTCACCAGCAGATAAAGGCCGCAGCCCACGCCGCAGTACGGACATACCGTAAGCACCCGTTCCATGTCAACCGCCACCCCTCCGCGGCAAGCCAATAAAAGCAACGCCTGGCACAGGTGACTGCTTCCTGCCCAGGCGGACGGCTTTCCACCGCAGTGTTCCCCGGTGGTTATGCCCACCCTTTGCCGCCAGTAACACTGCGTGTTCTTTGAACTTTGGCCGTATTCTATCGGGGATCGGGCGGCGGCGGCAACGATTCCGCCTCGAACGGCACGCGGGCCGGAGTTAATGACAGTTAGGTCGGGCGGATGGCATACTCTGCCGGCACTACAAGTACTACCGACAATGGACGGGGAGTTTTGGGCTCAATAGCGCTCCCAACGCAGGACATCCGCCAGGGACCGCTTGGACGCCCGTCCCCCGCGGTCGGCGGGGTAGCCAACGGGAATCAGCGAAACGAGCGTGAACTCCTCGGGAACCCCCAGGATGAGCTTGACGCCTTCCGCATACTTCTTCTTGTCTCCGGCCACCCAACAGGATCCCAGCCCCAGGGCCGTGGCGGCCAGCAGCATGTTCTGCGTCGCCGCGGACCCGTCTTCCAGGTAGTATTTTTCGGTCCTCTTGCAGAACACGGCGATACACACCGGGGCCTCGGCGATGAATTTGCCGTAGTCGGTAAGGGCAGCGATCCTCCCGCGGGTTTCCGCTTCGGTTACGGCGATGAATACCCACGGCTGCTTGTTGTTCGCGGTCGCCGCCAGCCGGCCGCAGTCGATGATTTCCTCCACCAGATGGCGCGGTACTTCGCGCTGCTCGTATTTCCGCACGCTGCGCCTTTCCTTGATAAGGGCCGTCGATTCCATTTGCGAGCCTCCCTGCCGTCAGTATCAGTCTTTAGGATAACATAAACCCCCGGTACAAACCCGTTCAGTTACACCTCATTTTTGGCGGGTCTGTTGGCTGTCAAGGGCTTTCGTTTTACAATTATCGCATGACCAGCGACATCCTCCTCTGCGACCTTGACGCCTTTTTTGCCGCGGTGGAGCAGCATGACCATCCGGAGTACCGCGGCCGGCCGGTTATTGTCGGCGGGGACCCCGGGGCCAGGGGGGTGGTTTCCACCTGCTCCTACGAGGCCCGGAAGTACGGCGTCCGCTCCGCGATGCCGGTGCGGCGGGCGCTTGAACTCTGCCCGAAGGCGGTGTTGCTTCCGGTTGACATCCGCCGCTACCGGGAAGTGTCGGCGCAGGTGATGGAGGTGTTCCATCGCTTCACCCCGGACATCGAGGCCGTTTCCATTGATGAGGCCTACCTGGCCGTGAAAGCCGGAAGGGGCGTGGAAACGGCGGCGCAGATCCGTGATGCCGTCCGAATGGAACTGGGTCTTCCGGTTTCGGTCGGCGTTTCCGGTAACAAGCTTTTGGCGAAGATCGCCTGCGAGATGGCGAAACCTGACGGCCTCAAGGCCCTCTGGCCGGCGGACGTGCCGGCCGTGCTCTGGCCCCTGCCCGTAAAGGTCCTTCCGGGCGTCGGCCCGAGGAGCGAAGAGAAGCTGACGGGCGCCGGCATCCGGACGGTGGGGGACCTGACGTGTGCTCCCGCGTCGTTACTGAAGGCCTTGTTGGGCGAATTCGGCGCCACCCTGCGGAACTACGCACACGGGTTGGACGACCGCCGGCTGGTGCCCGTGCACCAGGTCAAATCTGTGTCCGAGGAGACGACCTTCCCCCACGACGTGGCGGAAAGGGAATACGTTTGGTCGGTCCTGATGGAACTGGCCGAGGGCGTTGGTTATCGCCTACGGAAGAAGGGCCTGACGGCCAGGACGATCACCCTGAAGCTCCGGTACGCCGACTTCCGGACCATCACCCGGGCCCGGACCCTGGCCTGCGCCACGGACCGGGATACGGTGATCTATAAGGCGGCGCGCGAGCTGTTCGACCGCCACGGCGGTACGCCCCCCTGGCGGCTGATCGGCGTACGGGCGTCGAATCTTACGCCGGGCGAGCAACTCTCCCTCGTTCCCTCCGGGGGCGGGGAGAAGGAACGGGAGGTCAGCCGGGCACTGGACGGTCTCCGGGCCAGGTACGGCCGGGAGATGGTGTGGCGGGCGAGGCGGCTCGTGGTGAAGGAGAAAGATGAGCGGACATAGGCACGGCCGGCTTCCTGGTCAACGGGGGCCGGTTGTTTAGTGCCGGCCTTTGGGGGATATTAAGCAACGATACTTGGGCCAAGGAGAGGGAAGTCCAGTGCGAATGTTCTGCAAACAGTGCGGGCAGCCCGCCGGGTACAACCGGCGGGCTTCTTTTAGCAGGACGTGACTATACAAAGTAATCCAGGCGCGCCCCGGGGAAGAGGCGGCCGATGAGGTCCTCAAACAAGACCTCGGCTTCCTTAAGGACGTCGCGGGGGTAGAGGTATTTGCCGTAACCGAACTGTCCCCGGCGGTATTGTCGCCGGCCCGGATCAAGGGGCAGGGAGGTGTGCGGGAACATCTCGAGGATCGTTGCCTTGGCCCGGTCGGTGAAGCGGTGGGTGATCAGCTCAAACGTAAAGTCAGCTCCGCGCAGGTCCCCGCAGGTCTGCCTTATCAGATGGAAGAGAGCCTCATAGTCGCTCTTCCAGTCCCCTTCGAGGAAAAGCGGCGCCACGATGAATCCCGAGGGGTAACCCGCCTCCAGGATCAGGCGCAACGCCGCCAGGCGTTGCGGTACGGGGGGCGTCCCGTGCTCGTAAGCCCGCACCACGCGATCGGTATTGATACTGAACCGGAAGCGCGTATGGCCGTTGTGGGCCAGCCGTGTGAGCGGCCCGACATCGGTATACTTGGTAACGAAGCGGAATCTCCCGTTGGGCCGGGAGGCAAAGAAGGTGATGACGTCGCGCAGGGCACGGGTGTAAGTCTCGACGGGCAGGGGATCCGAGGTGCAGGAGCCCTCGAAGGTGCGGATCCGTCCCCCGGCCTCATCCAGGTATGCCCGGGCACGGGAGAGGATCTCCTCCAGGTTGACGTAGACCTGCACATAGGGCCTTTTTCCCAATGTGGTTTGAAGGTAGCAGTACTCGCAGAAGCTCGGGCAGCCTGAAGAAAGCGGCAGCTGGTAGTCGGCGGAGGGCTTGGACGGCAGAAAGCGAGCCGCATTGACGGTGGTCACCACAAGGGTGCGCTTCGCGCGGATGTAGCCCCGGCGCGGGCCTTCGAGGGGCGGAACCGGGACGCGCTGCCGGGGACCAAGGACGGTTACCGGGACTCCCCTGTCACGGAAATAGGCCGCGATTTCCCGGCCCCGGGGCCAGTCCAGGGCCCGCTCGCGGACGAATACGGCTTCGGGTTCAAAGGCCACCGGTGTTCACCCTTTTTTAGCTTGCCCCCGGGAACGGCCCGTTAACCAAACGGGGTGCTCGGGTCTCCCCGGTCTACTGCCGCAGGATGAGAAGCGCCGCCGGGGCGAGGCCCAGAAGGCCCAGGGAGAACATCAGGACGGCGAAGCGGTCAGAGCGGTGCACAGGGAATATCCTTCTTGCTTTGGCATGCAAGGCGCCGCACTAGCGCCAGATACGGGGCCCTCATGGGGCGCAGTAGTAATAGAGCAGGAGCCCGGCGACAACCAGCAGGGCGATGCCCAGGTAGCGCAGAAACGGCACGGCTGGACCCTCCCGTTCACCCTTGTTGCTCTGGCTACATTATAACCGTGCCCGGAATGTGACGAAAGCCCCGGCGGAAATGGGACTCGAGACCGTTGTCACAAAAGGCGGCTCCGGTCAGTTAATAGGGAAAGGAGGCGATGACATTGTCCTGGCTCGGTACGTCGTTGGCGATGGTCATGGTCTTCGCCTTGGGCTTTATGGTACTGATGGCCGAGGCGCACCGTAAGAGATCGCAAACGAGAAATCTCTAACACTTAATACTGCCGGCTTCGGCGTCCCCGGGGACCTAAACGGCCCAGGGGACGCCGGCCTTTTAACGGCCCCTTGCGGGAAGTTGCCGGTCTTCCCGGGGAGGTATTCGGGATACGGGGGAGAATATATGAGCGTGATTTGAAGCGGGAAGGGTGAACGCTCATCAGGCAGAAGATAAGGCGGCCGCTCAAGGCCGTGGTGTTTGACATGGATGGGACGCTGACGCCGGTGCACAGCGTCTGGCAGTATATCCACGAGCACCTTGGGACCTGGGAGAGCCACGGTTTGCGCTCGCTCAGCGCCTTCCTGGCCGGGCGGATCACCTACCGGGAGTTCGCCGACCGCGACGTCGCCGCCTGGCGGGGGGTGCCGCGTGCGCGCCTGGAGGAGGCGGTGGCCGCCATCCCTTTGCGCCCCGGGGTGCCGGAGTTGGTGAATACCCTGCGGGAGCGGGGCTGCCGCCTGGCGGTTCTCTCCTCCGGCCTGGACCTTCTCGTGCGCCGGGTGGCCGACCCGCTTGGATTTGATCTTTGTATTTGTAATGAGCTGGGTTTCTCCGGCGGAGTCATTGACGGCCGGGTTACCATTAACGTGGGGTGGGACGGGAAGCCGGGGCAACTGCCGACGATTTGCCGCCGTTTCGGGGTCATGCCGGGAGAAGTGGCGATGGTCGGCGACGGCTCCGGGGATGCCGCGGTCTTCCCGCTGGTCGGCCTCGGAGTAGCGTTCAACGCCGCCCCGGAGGTCGAGGTCCTGGCCCATGTCACGGTGCGGCATGAGGACGCACGGTCGCTTCTGCCGGTGTTGTTGCCGCGATTGGCGGGGGATGGGGAGTGGACGAATGCCGTGGCGGTCCGTTGAAGTCGTGACCCATGCGCGCGAGGAGTTGGTGGACGTGACGGCGCAGGTCAACCGTGTGGTTGCCGAGAGCGGGGTCCCGGACGGAGTGTGCCACCTGTGGGTGCCGCATACCACGGCGGGGGTCTGCGTCAACGAGCACGCCGACCCGGCGGTGGCTGAGGACCTCCTGGCCCACCTCGCGCGGCTTGTGCCGCGGCGGGGGGATTACCGCCACGCCGAGGGCAACAGCGATGCCCATATCAAGGCCGTCCTGGTCGGGTCGGGCATAAGCATCCCCGTGGCCGGGGGGCGCCTGGCCCTGGGCACCTGGCAGGGCGTCTTCTTCGCCGAATTCGACGGTCCCCGCCGCCGCCGCCTTCAAGTCTGCGTCGTGCCGGCTGCGCCTTGACGTCGGCCGGCGTGCCTCCGGTCAGCCGCAGCAGGTCCTCCGGCGTGAGCAAACCCCGCCTCACCGGGCAGCCCGTAACACGGGTGGGTAAAGTCCGGGTCCGCATACGTACTTTTGACCCTGCTATTGCTGCCGGTTTCTTAGTGTCGACGCGATTGTGGCCGGCGGTAGCACGGCCCGTCTGTGCCTGGCAAGGGCCGCTTCTTTGTTAAGGAGGGCAAGCACATTGGACGATTGGAGCGGGAACAGCCGCCCGGGGGTAAGGGACGGGCTGGTTGACGGCCACGTGCACCTCTTCCCGCCCGGGGTGCAGAAGGCGATCTACCGCTGGTTCCGGGAACGGGATTGGCGGCTGGCGGTTGACGGGTTGATGGGGGAAGAGATCCTGGCTTACCTCGCGCGCAAAGGAGTGTCGCGGGCGGTGGGCTGCGCCTACGCCCACAAACCGGGCCTGGCCACCTTCCTCAATGACTGGCTGGCGGATCTGGCGCGTGAACACCCGATGGTCCTTCCCCTGGGGACGGTCCATCCGGACGATCCCGACCCGGCGGCGGAGGCTAGGCGCTGCCTCGACGAACTTGGTTTCGCGGGCCTCAAGGTCCACTGTGCGGTGCAGGAGGTAGCGGCCGACGACGCCCGGCTTTTCCCGGTCTACGAGGCGGCCCTGGACCGGGGCCGGCCGGTGCTCATCCACGCCGGCGGCGCACCCTACCCGACCCCCTGGCTGGGTTACGAACGCTTCGCGGCCTTAATGCGGCGCTACCCGGATCTAAAGGTCCAGGTCGCTCATCTCGGAATGTGGGAGCACCCGCGCTTTCTGCGCCTTGCCGACCGTTATCCCAACCTTTATTTCGACCTGGCCGCGGTCACCGACCGGCATATGGGGCTGCCGACCGAAACCCTGGAGGCGATCCTGCGCCGCTACCCCGAGCGCATCATCTTCGGCAGCGACGCACCGGTGATCGAAGGTGACTACGAAACCTTCCCCCGTTTCCTGGAGAGACTAAGCCTGCCGGAAATGGCCCTGCGCCATGTCTTCCGTAGTAATGCCCTTGACCTCTGGGATGTTCCCTGAAGAATCAAATGAGGTCCAGGGTGACAAAAAACCCCGCCGTGAGGGCGGGGTTATGTTTAAGAGGCATCTGGTGTTAGTACGGCCAGGAGGAGAGGCCGCCCTCCAGGAAACGGACATCCTTGAAACCGAGTCCATCCAGGACGCGCTGCGCCTCCCAGGCGCGCATGCTCACCGTGCAGTAGGGAACCAGGGTCTTGTCCCGTGGCAGCCTTTCGTGGAGTTCGCGTATCTTGGCCAGGGGAATGAACTTGACCTGGTCGCGGATCGGGGGGACGTCCGAGAACTCGCGGTTGGTGCGCACATCGACGAAGACGACATCCTCCCCGCGTTCCAGCATCTCCTTCATCTCCGGGACCTCGATGGTCCGGGCCAGGCCGTCCAGCTTGTTGCGCAAGGTGTTGGCCGCATGGTGCAGCACGTCCATCGAGGTGTTGTACGGCGGCGCGTAGGCCAGGTCGAAGTAGGCGAGCTGATCCACCGTCGCCCCCATGTGCAGGCAGGCGACGATGACGTCCAGGCGCTTGTTGATCTCGCCGGGGCCGACGATCTGGGCGCCCAGAAGCTTGCGCGAGGGGGCGTCGACAACCAGTTTGACGTGGACGGCGGCATGCCCCGGGTAGAAGTGGGCGCGGTCCGAGCCGGCGACGAGAATGGTTTCGACCTGGTAGCCGAAGTCCTGGGCCTGTTTCTCGGTCAGGCCGGTACGCCCGACCGTATAGTCGAAGACCTTGTAAATCGAGGTCGACAGAACGCCGGGGAAGGTTTCACGGCCGCCGACGATGTTCGTGCCGATAACCCGGCCCTGCTTGTTGGCCACCGAACCAAGGGGCGTGTAGATCGATTTGGCGGTGATGAGGTGGGTGCTCTCGACGCAGTCGCCGCCCGCGTAAATGTCGGGATCGGAGGTCTGCATGCGCTCGTTGACCTTGATTGCTCCGGTCCCGCCGATTTCCAGGCCGGCCTCACGTGCCAGGGTGACGTTGGGGCGCGCGCCGATGGCCACCAGGACGAGGTCGGCCGGGACGGCGCCGTTTGGTGTGATAACGTTCATAGAGCCGTTCTCGGCGGGTTCGATGCGCTGGACCAACTCGTTGACGCGGATCTGCAGGCGATTGATGTTCAGGTGCTTGGTTACGAGGGCGGCGATTTCCGGATCGAGCAGGGCCGGGGTGATGTGGGGCATGGCCTCCAGCACGACCACCCGGGGCGGACCTCCCGGCAGGCCGCGGGCCCGCAGGATCGACTCGGCCACCTCCAGGCCGATCAGGCCGGCGCCGACGATCACCACCTGGCCGATCTTACCGGTGGCCAGCTTGCTGCGGATGACCTGGGCGTCGTCCGGCGTCCAGACGTGGTGGACGTTGGGCAGGTCGGTTCCGGGGACCGGGAGTCGGGCCGGGCGCGCCCCGGTGGCGATCACCAGGCGGTCGTAGGGCAGGGAAAGCTGTTCGCCCGTTTCCAGGTTAACGGCGTGGACCACTTTCTTCTTGCGGTCAATTGACTCGGCGCGGGTCCGCGTGAGGAAGTCAACGGCCTTCACGCGGCGGAAGAAGGCGGGGTCGCGCTTGATGCCGACGGGCGTGCTCAGCAGCGCCTCCAGGTGCTCGGTCTGGCCGCCGATGTAGTAGGGTATGCCGCAGGCGGCGTAGGAGATGTGTTCTCCCTGCTCGAGGACCGTAATTTCGGCTTCGGGGTCAAGCCGGCGGGCGCGGGCCGCGGCCTTGGGGCCGCAGGCGACGCCGCCGATGACGACGATGCGCAACGGGGCCATGGGCTGTTCTCCTCTCTATCGGGAATTGCTTTTTTTAGTCGTACCCCCGTCTCCGCCCTCCGATGCCCTTCGTATATACCGGGCGCGGCGCGCAAACGCTAGGCGATGGAAGGGGGTATCGACGTTGCGGCTGGACTGGGAGCGCAACATCGGGCGTGTCGATCAGGCCGTTCGGGGTATCCTCGGGGCCGGCCTGCTGATCCTGGCGGCGGCGGGCGTCGTTTCCGCCGGGTGGGCGGCCGCGGCCGCCGTTGTGGGGTTCGCCCTGCTCCTGGAGGCGGTCAGCCGGTACTGAATCGTGATGGACCTGGCCGGTTGGTCAACCGTGGAACCCGGAACCGGACTCAAGGACTGAAACGTCTCAGGAGGAGGGAGTTGGTGACAACGGAGACCGAGCTGAAAGCCATCGCGGCGGCGGCGATGATCGGGTTAAGGACGCCGGACGCGGCCAGGGGGATCCCCAGGGTGTTATAAATCAGCGCCCAGAAAAGGTTCTGCCGGATCTTGACCATGGTGCGGCGGCTGAGACGGATGGCCGATACGATCCCGCGCAGGTCGCCGCCCATCAGGACGACGTCGGCGGTTTCAATGGCCACGTCGGTTCCGGTGCCGATGGCTATGCCAAGATCCGCGGTGGCCAGGGCTGGCGCGTCGTTGATCCCGTCGCCGACCATGGCCACGGTACGACCCTCCCGTTGCAGCCGGGCGACCTCGTCGGCCTTATGCTCGGGCAGCACCTGGGCCCGGACCTCATCGATGCCCACCTGGGCGGCGATGGCCCCGGCCGTGCGCTCGTTGTCTCCGGTGAGCATCACGACGTTAAATCCCATCTCTTTTAACCGGGTGACGGCCTCCCGGGAATGCTCCTTGACGGTATCGGCCAGCGCCACGGTGCCCAGGGGGCGGCCGCCGGCCGCGACGAGGATGGCGGTTTTGCCCTCCTTCTCCAGGCGATCCAATACCACCTCATCCGCCGGGCCTAGGGCGATCCCTTCGCCCTCCAGCAGGCGGCGGTTGCCCAGGAGCAGGCTTTGGCCGCCGACCGTGGCCCGCACGCCAAGTCCGGGAACCGCCGCAAAGTCCGAGACCGGCGGGAGGGAAAGATCACGTTCGGCCGCGTAGGCTGCAATGGCCTGGGCCAAAGGGTGTTCGGAGTTTTTCTCGCCGGCGGCGGCCAGGGCAAGGAGTCCGTCCGGGTCGAGGTCCCGGCCGAAAGGCACGATGTCCGTCACCGCCGGGTGTCCCCGGGTGATGGTGCCCGTTTTGTCCAGGACGACGGTATTCAGCTTCCACGCCCTTTCCAGGGATTCTCCGCCCTTGATCAGGATGCCCATCTCCGCCCCGCGGCCCGTGCCGACCATGATCGCCGTGGGGGTGGCAAGCCCGAGGGCACAGGGACAGGCGACGACCAGGACGGCGGTCATGTTCAGCAGCGCCGGTCGTAGGGCGCCCGTGCCGAAAAACCAGGCCAGGAAGGTCACGGCGGCGATGCCGACCACGGCCGGCACGAAATAAGCCGCGACGACGTCGGCGAAACGCTGAATGGGGGCCTTGGATCCCTGCGCCTCTTCGACGACGCGGATGATCTGGGCGAGGGCGGTGTCCCGCCCGACCCTGGTCGCCTCAAAGATCAGGCTTCCGTGGCGGTTGATCGTGGCGCCGGTGACCCGGTCGCCCGGTCCCTTTTCCACCGGCAGGCTTTCGCCAGTAAGCATGGACTCGTCCACGCTGGAGTGCCCCTCGCGGACGACGCCGTCCACCGGCAGCCGTTCACCGGGGCGGACCACGACCAGATCGCCGGCGCGGACTTCATCCACCGGGATATCGATTTCGGCGTCGTCCCGGATGACGCGGGCCGTCCTGGGCTGCAGGGCGATCAGCTTGGAGATGGCCTGTGAGGTGCGGCCCTTGGCCACGGCCTCCAGCCAGCGGCCGAGAAGAACCAGGGTGATGATGATGGCCGAGGTCTCGTAATAGACGAAACCGTTGAGGAAAAAGGTGTTGGCCGCGCTGTAGACATAAGCCGCGGTGGTCCCGAGGGCGACCAGGACGTCCATGTTGGCGCTGCCATGGCGCAGGTTCAGGTAGCTGCGGCGGTAGAATTGAAAACCGGGGCCGAACTGGACGACGGTGCCCAACATGAACTGGAAAAGACGGTCCATAAGGAACATGGGCAGGGGCAGCCCGAAGACCTCGGCGAACATGGCATATGAGAGGGGAGCGGCGGCGAGGGCGGCTACAATGAGCCAGAATCTCTGGCGGGCGGCCTCGCCGCTGCCGGGAATCTTGCCGTCGCTTGCCCGGGGGGATTCGGGAACCGCGACGCCGTACCCGGTTTCCTCGACCGCCCGTTTCAAGTCGGAGAGCCCGGTCACGGCAGGGAGGTAGGTTACAAGGGCCCGGTTATTGGCCGGGTTGACGCTCGCCGCCAGCACCCCGTCGGCGGCCGCCAGCCGGCGCTCCACACGGGCGGCGCAGGCGGCGCAGGACATCCCGGTGATGTCCAGGTTGAGGGTGGCGGTCTCGACGGTGTAATCCAGGTCCGTAATGGCGCGGACGATGGCGGCCAGGCCGACCCGGCGCGGATCGTACATAACGGTGGCCTTGCCGGCGGCCAGGTTGACCCGCGCTTCACGCACGCCCTCCATGGCGTTCAGCCGCCGCTCGATCCGCGCCACGCAGGCCGCGCAGGTAACGCCTCCCACGGCCACGGTCGCCGAGCGTTCAGCGGGCGCCGCGGCTTCCGGGGGCGGTTCGACAACCGGGAGTCCCTTGGCGCTCATGGCAGCCCCTCCTCATTGTGCCCGCGGGTATCGAGCCCCCCTGCCCGCAATCCTGACCGGGACGGCGGGGTTTCTCTCCTGAGAGTAGCATGCGGCTCGGCACTGCGCCAGGAAAAGCATGGCATCCCGAGGAGCCAAAGAAGCGGATGCCGCAAGGCATCCGCCCGTTAAAGGAATGAAAGAGGCGGGTGCTAGAGCCGGTCCGCCATGCGGAGCACGATGTTGGCCATGGTGCGCTTCTCTTCGTCGGTGCTGACCTGCCACATCTTTTCCATTAAAGCCTCTTCCGGAGAATCAGGCTTAACGAACTTGGCGACGACGTTCCCCAGGTGAACGATTCCTTCCGCGATCTGTTCGTTGGAGAGCCCGGCTCCTCTGCCCTCCTGGATCTTCTCGGCGATCTCCTTGGGGAATGATGCCAGCTTCGGATCCATGCAAAAGTCACTCCCTTTATTCGTTTGACTTTGTATGTCTTAGGTTTTAACGTTGGTGTAAGGTTGATTCAGGAAGATTGTGTCAGCGATGTGATTGTCGGGGTTATGGCCGGGTGGGGTTAAACTAGGCTCGAAGGGATGGTCTGCAGTGGCGGAGCAGCGGTTTCACTTTTCACCGCGCCCGAACCGGGCGCACGAGATCAACTGGCGGGAATGGGGGGATGCCCCCTTCGCTGAAGCGCTGGTGGAGCGAAAGCTGGTCCTCCTGTCGATCAGCGGTGTCTGGTGCCACTGGTGCCACGTTATGGACGAGACCAGCTACTCCGACCCGGAGATCATTTTTCTCGTGAATGAGCGGTTCATCCCGGTACGGGTGGACACGGACCAGCGGCCGGACGTCAATGCCCGGTACAACCTCGGCGGGTGGCCGACGACGGCCATCCTGACGCCCGAGGGTCGGCTGGTGACCGGCGGGACCTATATGCCGCCCGACGAACTCCGCCCGCTGCTGGAGAAGGCGAGCCGCCTGTTCGCCGAGGAGCCGGAGGCCTTCCGGTCGGATGAGCCGATCCTGCGTGGGCCGGAGCTCGCCGTAACGGAGGAACTCACGCTGGAGTTTTATGAAGGTGTCGCCGGCCGGTTGCGCCGCGCCTTCGACCGCCGGTACGGGGGGTTCGGACGCGCGCCCAAGTTTCCCATGGTGGAGGCCCTGGAGATGGCCCTGAACCTTTATTACCATGGGTCCCGCGAGGATGATCTTGAAATGGCGTCCTTCAGCCTGAAGGTGATGGCGGGCGGGGGCATGTACGACCCGGTCGAAGGGGGATTTTTCCGTTACAGTACCAGCCGGGACTGGCTTATTCCTCATTACGAGAAAATGCTCGAAGACAACGCCGGCCTCCTGGGGGTACTGGCGCTGACCTACCAGGTGACGGGGGACGTCCACTTCCTGGACGTGGCCAGGGACGTCATGCGCTACCTGGAGGAAAACCTCCACCTTCCGGACTCCCGTTGCTGGGCCGGAAGCCAGGACGCCGACGAGGGGTATTATATGCGCGACCTGCCGGAGCGGCGCCGGATGGGGCGCCCCTACATCGACCGCCGCATTTACACCGACTTCAACGCCCTTCTGGTCCGGAGCCTCTGCCAGCTGGCCTGGGTGACGGGGGAGGGCCGTTGGCAGGAGATGGCGCTTGCCACCCTGAACGCCCTTTGGCGGCGCGCCTACCGTGAAGGGCAAGGGATGGGCCACGTGATCGATGACAAAGGCCTGGTGAGCCTGGTGGGCCGGCTTGAAGACCAGGTGGCGACCGGGAGGGCCTGCCTTGCGGCCTACCAGGGCACGGGGGACGGGGTCTGGCTGGAGCGTTCGCGGGCTTTGGCCGCCGTTTGCCGTGCCCGGCTACGGGCCCCAAACGGGGGCTTCTACGATATCCCGCCCGACCCGGGGGCGCCGGGGGCCCTGGCCGTCCCCCTGGTCGATTTCCAGAGCAATGCCCGCGCGGCGCGGTGGCTGGTTGAGCAGTCCGCCCTGACCGGAACGGAAGACGACCGGCGGGAAGCCGTCGCCGCGGTGAAGACAGCCCTGGCCGGCGGGCGCGAGGCCGGCATCCACGCAGCCGGCCTGGCCCTCGCCGTTTACGAATGCCTGGCTCCCGCGACGACGGTAAGGGTGGTCGGGCGACCAGGCAAAGAGACGGCGGCGCTGCATCGCGCTGCCTTGGCCGCTTACCGGCCGGGGAAGGCCGTGCGCCTGCTCGAGGCCGGGCGCCACGACGAGGCGCTGCGGGAAGCCGGATACGCAGCCGGCGCGAAACCCCAGGCGTACGTCTGTATCGGCAGGCATTGCCTGGCTCCGGTCGGCGGGCCTGCGGAACTGGTCGACCTGCTGCAGCGGGCGCAGGCGCCGGACGCCAAGGGGGCCCCCGGCGATCCGGCAACCGCACCAGGATAAGCGTGCCTGGCATATTCCTGCGCCTCTCCGGTGACCCTAGGTGCCAAACGGGAGAGACAGGAAAGGGGAGAGTCCACGTATGCTTGACGGGATCTACCTGATGGGTGTCCTGATCGAAGAACGCGCCGTGCACGGACCCGAAGTGCAGGAAGTGCTCACCCGTTACGGGTCGGTGATCCTCAACCGCAGCGGGATTCCGGACCCCTCGCGGAAACGGGGGATTATCAGCGTCACTTTCCAGGCTGACGAAGCCGGCGCCGAGAAGTTTCGCCAGGATCTGCTCCGTGTGCCCGGGGTGCGGGCCGAGGCGGTGCGCCTTGGTGACGCCCTGACGTAGCCAGGCCGGCACAGCGCCGCGTGGCGCGCGCACCGGGCTCACCGCCCCCTTGCGCGGCGGTGCCGGCCCGGTGACCCAACCCGATTTTCATCCGCCCGCATCCGTACCCCGCCTCCCGCGACCCGTATCCGCAAGGCAGGAATCCACCCCCCGTGCGGCGAATCCTGTCCAACATTCTCGAAAACGGTGATCGTCTTCCCCTCGGACCGGTGAAAGATGCCGCGCCGCAAGGGGAGTTTGTGTATGGCTGTTTGCCGTTTGGGTGGAGGGTGTTGGTTTGCGGGGGCGTGTACTTGAGGAGAAGGAGCGCGAAAGGTTCGATGCTTTTGTAGCCGGGCACGCCAAGGGTCATATTCTGCAATCCTGGGCCTGGGGTGCGGTCAAGGCCGGCACCGGCTGGCGGGCACACCGCCTTGTGCTGGAAGATGATGATGGCGGTATTCGGGGCGCGGTCAGCATCCTCGAGCGGGAATTGCCCGTCGTCAGGCGTCCCATTTTTTATTCCCCGCGGGGGCCGGTGGTCGACTTCGGTGATGCCGAGGCCTTCGCCGCTCTGTGCCGGGCGGTCCGGGAATTAGCCGAAAAGCGGGGAGCCGTTTTCTGGAAGATCGACCCCGATCTGCCGGCGGAGCCGGCGACGGCGGCCTTCCTGCTGGACCAGGGATTCCGTGAACTGGCGCGGGGTCCGAACTTCGAGGGCGTGCAGCCCCGGTTTGTCTTCCGGCTTTCCCTGGAGCGGGAGTTGGACGGAATCTTTGCCTCGTTCTCTTCGAAGACGCGCTACAATATAAGGCTGGCGGGGCGCCGGGGTGTGACGGTGCGCACCGGGACGGCCGAGGATCTGCCGGCCTTCTACGCCCTCTTGCGGGAAACGGCGGAGCGCGACCGCTTCCTTATCCGGGGTGCGGGATATTTCGACCTCATCTGGCGCCACATCATCGAGCGCGGCTACGGGCGGCTGTTCAT
This sequence comes from Thermoanaerobacterales bacterium, assembly GCA_030019475.1. Taxonomy (NCBI): domain Bacteria; kingdom Bacillati; phylum Bacillota; class Clostridia; order Thermoanaerobacterales; species Thermoanaerobacterales bacterium. The sequence continues at coordinate 43,293 of JASEER010000017.1, forward strand.
GGCCGATTACCAGGGGGAGCCGATTGCCGCCACGCTGGCCTTCACCATCGGGGACAAGGCCTGGTATATCTACGGCGCCTCGGGAAACCGGCACCGGGACGCGATGCCGAACTACGCCCTGCAGTGGGCTATGATCTGCTGGGCGAAGGAACTCGGCTGCCGGATGTACGACTTTCGGGGGGTTTCGGGCGATCTGAACCCGGACAACCCCCTCTACGGCCTGTACCGCTTCAAGAAAGGCTTCAACGGTGACTTCGTGGAATTCGTCGGCGAGTTCGACTACGTCTTCGCGCCCGTTATCTATAACCTCTGGCAATGGGGCGAACCGCGCTACCGTCGTTGGCGGGGGCGGCTGGCGGAGTTGCGGAAGCGCCTGGCGGGGGGTGGCCGCCGGTGAGCGAAGCGCGGCTTTTACCGGAAGTCGGGCCGACCTGGGTGGAGATTGACCTGGACAACCTGGCCCATAACGTACGGGAAGTGCGTAAGATGATCGGCCCCCGGGTACGGCTGCTGGCGGTGGTGAAGGCTGATGCCTACGGGCACGGTGCGGTCGAGGTGGCGCGGGTCGTCATGGCGCACGGGGCCGACCGCCTGGGGGTCTTCAGCCTGGCGGAGGCGCGGGAACTGCGCGCCGCCGGGATCAAGGCGCCGACCATGGTCTTTGCGTCGCCGCTCCTGGAGCAGGTGGACGAGGCGGTGGCCCTGGACGTGGCGGTCAATGTGGCCGCCGAGGATGTGGCCCGGGCGTTGGGCGCCGCCGGCCGGCGGGCGGGACGGACCGTGCCGGTACACCTGGAGGTGGACACCGGCATGCGGCGCGGCGGGGTCGGGCCGGCGGAGGCGCCGGAGCTTTGCGCCCGCCTGGCGGAGATCGAAGGGATCGCCCTGGAGGGCGTTTATACCCACTTCGTGCACCCGGACGCCCGGAGGAACAGGAGACAGTTGGAACAGTTCGAGTCCGTTCTCGCCGAGTTGACACGGCGGGGGCTCAGGCCGCCCATAGCCCATGCCGCGAACAGCGCCGGAGTCGTCGGGCTGCCGGAGTCTTATCTCGACATGGTCAGGGTGGGGAACCTTCTCTATGGCGTGGGGGCGCATGGTTCCGGCCTCGACGTCAGGCTCACCTGGAGCTTGAAGGCGAGGGTGGTGCAGGTCCGCAGGGTGGCGCGGGGCGAGGGGGTAGGGTACGGCAGCGACTTCATCGCCAACCGCGATATGACCGTCGGCGTCCTGGCCGTCGGCCTGGCCGACGGGTTCATGCTTGACCCGGTTCGCCCGGTGGCGCGCCCGCTGGATTGGTTGAGCCGGGTGGTTATGGCCGGGCTGCAAGGCTGGCGCGCCATGTCACGCGGGAACGGCGTGCGCCTGGCCGGTCGTCCCGCGCGGCTGGTAGGGCGGGTTGGCATGCAACACTGCCTGGTCGACATAAGCGGCATGGATGTCCAGGAGGGCGACGTGGCGACTGTTCAGTGCCGCTGGACCGCCGTCTCGTCCAGGGTGCCCCGGGTATACATCGAGACGGGCCGGCCGATTAAGGTGGCCCTGCCGGCGGAGCGGCGAATAGTGGCCTTCGGCACGCCGTCGGCCTGAGGGGCCGTCCCTCTTAACGGTTGTCCCGGTCGGCGAGGTTCGCTTCCGCTTTGCACCGGCCTTCCCGGGCCAGGGCCTCTTCTCCGGCCTCGACCAGGGCGGCGGGTCCGCGCCCGGGGTCGGGCGCTTGGGATGGCGGAACGATACCGTTCACCGACTTATTCTCATCGGCCAGCCCTATCTCCTTGGCCGTTTCCCACTGCAAGTAGTCGTATTGCCTCAGGGTGCGCAGCCGGTCGAAATCCTTCTTATGGCTCATCACTCAACACCTAGTGTGCAGTTTGTTTATCCTTGGGCAGCTTTATTCATACAACCCCCCTCTTGCAAATAATCAGAAAACACATTATCTTATTGGTTAGTGAAAACGGTAACAAGTCGGAGCTGTTATGACTATAAATTACACGGGGTGATGTTGGAATGCTGACCAAGATCCTGGCCGCCGTTGACGGTTCGGCGAACTCTATTCGTGCGGTCCACGTGGCGGTAGACATCCTCCTGCGCGATGCTCCCGGAACACTGACCCTGGTTTACGTCGGGAAAGCACCGTCGGCGTTGGAATGGTTCCACGGGCCCGGCGGGGGTTTGACCGGAGGGCTGGGCGAGGTGGAACGGCAGGAACAGGCGGCGATCGAGACGGCGACCAGGGAGGGGCACAGCATCCTCGAAGAGGCCTACGCCGTCGCCCTGGAGAAGCTTAAGGAGCGCCCCGTACGCGTCGAAAAGCTGGTGGTCTTCGGTGACCCCGCGGAGGAGATTATCCGGTACGCCGAGGAGAAGGGCTATGATGTCGTTGTCATGGGCAGCCGCGGCTCAGGACCGCTACGGGGTGTTTTGCTTGGAAGTGTAAGCTACAAGGTTCTTAACAGCGCACGTTGCCCCGTCCTGATCGTCAAATAGAGGCAGGCGATACGCTTTGACAGACGCATCATGGGCTTTCATGGCTTTCGGTTTCCTGGGCGGGGTCGGCATCCTCCTGTACGGCATCCAGGTGATGGGTGACGGCCTGCAGAAGATCCTCGGCCGTCAGCTTCGCCAGATGCTGGAATCGGTGACCAAGAGGCCGGTTTTTGGTGTTCTGGCGGGTGTTGTTGTCACCGTCCTCTTCCAGAGCAGCACGGCGACGACCGTGATCCTCGTCGGCCTTACCAGCGCGGCCGTCATTACCCTGAGGCAGTGTATGCCGGTGATCCTCGGCGCCGATATCGGCACGACCATCACCGCCCAGCTTATCGCCCTCAAGTTTACTGAACTGTCGCTCCTGATCGTGGGATTGGGCGCTCCTATCGTTTTCTTCGCCAAGAGGGACCGTCACCGCCGGATCGGTCAGGCCATCACCGGGTTCGGCCTGCTGTTTCTCGGCCTCAAGATCATCGGCGACACGATGCATCCTCTGCAGGATGTACCGGCCTTTACGGACACCCTCCTGGCCGTCAGCAGCAACCCGGTGCTGGCCGTGATCGTGGCCGCCCTGGTAACCTTCCTGGTGCACAGCAGCGCCGCGGTGCTCGGGATTGTCATGGTCCTGGCCACCAAGGGCATGGTCGACCTCTACGGGGCCATCTATCTCCTGCTCGGGGCCAACGTGGGCACATCCTTCACGGCCCTGCTGGCGAGCATCGGTTCCCGCCGGGAGGCGCAAAGGGTCGCTATGGCCCATTTTCTGGCCAAGATGGGCGGTACGGCTTTGCTCTTCCCCGTCGTGCCCTGGTACGGCTCGCTGTTAACCCACGTCACGCCCTCGGTGGCGTTCCAGGTCGCCAACGCCCATACCTTCTTTAACGTGGGGCTGGCGGTGGTCTTCCTGCCCTTCAGCAACTTCGGCTGTCTGATACTTGAAAGGCTGCTGCCGGACAAGAAGATCCCCGAACTGGAACCCAAGTACCTCCGCGAGGAGGTCATCAGCGCCCCCTCGGTGGCCATCGGATTGGCGCGCAAGGAAACGGTACGCCTTTCCGCCGAGACATTGAGGGTCGTGCGCGACGCGGAACGTGCTCTCCTGGAGGGCAACACGGACCTCCTGGACCGCATTACCCATAAAGAAAGAGTAATGGACACCTTATGCAAGACGGCGGTGTCCTACCTTACGCGTGTCCTGCGCCAGCCGCTGAGCCGCGATGAAATGGAGTACGCCATGGGGCTTATACACGTGCTGGACGGATTGGAGAAGATCACTGACATCGTGGAGCGGAATATCAAGTTCCTTATCGAGAGCAAAATGGCGCAGGGCGTTGAGTTCTCCGCGCGGGGCAGGGACGAACTGTCAAAGGTCATCAGCCAGGTGAGCGACCTGATGCGGGTGACGCACAAAGCGCTGGTACAGGACGACTTCTGTCTCGCGGAGCAGGCGGTAACCGGTCAGCCCCGGATAGCGACCCTGGTTCGGGAACTGCGGCAGGCACACGTCCACCGTTTGACGGAGGGGATCAAGGAGACGGAAGCCACCAGCAACCTGCACCTGGAGTTCCTGACCAGTTACCAGCAGCTCAGCGAACTCGTACGGGATATCGCGTTCACCATTCTGGAGCAGCTTGCCAAGAGCAAATGCTGTCTCCCCGGTGTCCAGGCCGTGGCAAAAAAAGCGGCGGATGATGTAACGGAGGAGAAAAAGGAGAACCGGGCGGTTTCAGCCTAGTCCCCGCGTTATTACCTTAGCACCCGGGCCAGGACGTGCGGGGTGACGTAGACCTCGGCCGCGGCGGCCACGGCCAGCATTGGAAGGACAACCTTCAGCAGGAAGGCCATCCGCCGGCCGACGGACGGCGCATCCCGCCCGTAAAGCTGGAGGTGGGCTGTGGACAGGGCGTACCCGGCGGCAAGCAGGAGCGCCGGCAACTCGATCACCCCATGCGGCGCCAGGCCGAGGACATAGGCCCAGGGGGAGATGCCCTGTTGTCCCAGGACCACTCCCATAAAGCCCACCATCAGCCCGTTGGTAGCGATCACGAGGAGTGCCGGCAGGGCCAGGAGGATGTGCCCGACGGCCAGCAGGATCAGGGCCACCGAGAGGTTCTTGAGGAAGATTCCCGCGGCCAGGACGGCCTCCCGTGTGCCCGGGGCCAGCGCCCGGCTGGCCCGGGCCATTTCCTTTAAGCCATCCAGGGATGGTTCCAGGAACCGGCCCACGGCGTCCGAAAAATAAGCGCCGGCGGCCGCCGCCGCCGCAAAGAGGATAACGGCCGCCAGAAAACCGTTGCGAAGCAGGGCGGGTGTCAGGGCAAACGCCCTCCCATTCCGTTTTTCCCACACCTTACCACAATCCATGCTCGCTGCCAAGGGCAAGACAGTACCGACTAACAAGGACTATGGCCGCGGCGGCGCCTCATTACGGTATAGACCTCCCGGCCGGGGGGCCGGCCTGCGTGCCCATTGACCCGAAGGAAGGCCGTTACAACCTGGCCGCCATGGCGTGCCAGGCTGACTTCGCCTTGAGGTCAGCCCTGGGAGAAGTTGTTCTGCGTGCCGCGAACGAGCAGAAGGTCCTGGATGAATCCCCCAGGCCTACAAGGATATTCACGCCGTCGTGGAGACCCTGGCCGAGATCGGGCTGACGCGCAAGGTGGCGCTGATCCTTCGGCCGTGATTAAAGGTGAAGATTAGAAACGCATGTTAACGGGAGAGGGGTCTTCCGGCCCGCCGCACAAGGATGGGGATGGATAGGGATGTTCTCCTGGATCAGACGACACCACCGGTATGCCCGGCGCTACCGCGCCATCGCGGGTACGCTTACCAGGCACGGCTTCGATTACCTGCTGTCGCAGCTCGGGCGGACTGAACTCGTCGCCCGCTCGCGCCGCCTGGTACGGCGGGGCCGGAAGGACGAAATCCTCCACCGGTCGCCTCCCGAGCGCCTGCGCCTGGTTTTGCAGGAACTCGGCCCCACCTTTATCAAGCTCGGCCAGGCCCTGTCCATACGGGGCGACCTGTTGAGCGAGGACTACATCCGTGAACTGGAGAAGCTCCAGGATGCCGTCCCGCCCGTGGATGCGCCGGAGATCCGCCGCCGGATCGCCGAGGAATTGGGTCGTCCCCTCGAGGAGGCCTTTACGACGTTCGACGCCGTAGCCAGGGGCATGTCGTCGAAC